>NZ_CP065360.1 GCF_019904295.1 Ruegeria sp. SCSIO 43209 | reverse complement strand
GAGTTGATCTTTGATGTATTGCGCCGCGACTGTACAAAAATTTGATGCTGCAGATCAATTGAACCGATGTTTCTCCCCTTTTTAAGGCGTTCGCTCGGACTTCGGCGACAACGTAATGATCACGGTGTTTCTGCTCTTGTGCCATGAAGCGGTGCAGTGACAATCGCATGGCGGTTTGGATTGGGGGCCCCCAGAGGCCAATGAGTCAGAAACTCAGACCGCAGTCCGTGGATTAAGGCGTGTTATCTGATAAATCGCATCCGGGTTGAGGCGCTGTTTCAAGACACGTTCGTCCGTCCTTGGAAGCGTGGTGGACCAAAACTCATCTTCTTCTCGAACAAAAGAAAACAGTTAGCTAAAGCACTACTCAGAAATGAGACCAGCTCGACTAAACTACTTAGGCTATGTCCTCAATCGTTGAACCGACAGCCTCATTGGCATATATTGCCAAGGAGGAGGCCTAAGCCATGGTAACCCGCAACGTCGTACTTACAGAATCGCAAGACCAACTGGTGCAGAATCTGGTTGCATCCGGTCGCTATCAGAACGCTAGTGAAGCGTTGCGTGCGGGACTTCGTCTTCTGGAGCGGGAAGAAGCGGGGCTGGAGTCTCTTAAGCAAGGCCTGCAGGAGGGTGTGGCACAGGCTCAGGCTGGAGATCTGGCAGAAGGCAGCGGTTCGGATGCGATCCGTCGTGCCTTCGCAAGGGCAAGAGCCAAAACGTGATCCGACCCTTTCGACTAACACGCCGTGCTGAATCCAGCCTGGTGGAAATTGCCCGTTGGACCATCGATAAGTTTGGACCGCATCAGGCTGATCTTTACGAACAAGAGCTGATAGCGCGCTGCCAAGCCATCACCGAGGGTAGGGTGGCCAGCCGCAGTTGTTCTCTATTGGTCGAGGAGGCGGTTGATCTCAGTTTTGTACGGGCAGGAGAGCATTTCCTGGTCTACTTCGACCAGCCGGATAGCGTAGTCATAATCGATATCCTGCATTCCCGTTGCGATCTGCCGCGACATGTTTCTGCGCTGGCTGCGTTGACGGATGCGACGGGGAACGGGACATAGGCATTGCAGCTAGAAATCTCCCTAGCGCTACGAACTCTTTAAACAATCCGTAAGCGCTCACCCCAACAGTTCTGTAGCTGGATTCTCCGCAATATCGACGTCATCGTAGTATTTCTGCGCCTGTGCGAGCGAGCGGTGCAGGGACAGGCGCATGGCGGCCTGGATCGGGGCGCCGTCGAGGGCGGCTTGGGTCAGAAACCCCGAGCGCAGCCCGTGGGGAGAGGCAAAATCCTGCGGAAGACCCGCCAGTTTCAGCCGGTGTCTGACGATCTGGTAGATCGCATCCGGGCTAAGCCGACGTTTCAGCACACGATCCGCTTTTGAGACTGGTTTGAACAGTGGCCCTTTCTTAATCTGTCCAACCTCGACCCAGTGCACCAGCGCCTGTGCCGCACGGCCCTTCAGCACCAGCCGCGGCGTTTCCCCTTTGGTTGTCGTCTTGGTCTCCAGGAGCGAGATCCACACCAGGCCTTTCTCGTCGAATTCCTTCAGCGAGACGTCTTCAAACATCAAACCAGTGATCTCGGACCTCCTCCGACCGCCTGAGGCCCAGCCCAGCATCAGGATCGCCCGGTCGCGACAATCCCGGCGCGAGCCGCGGCAGGTGGCCAGCAGCTGCTCAAGCACATCGCGGGTGATTGGATGGGCGGATTTCGGGGCCGGGGGCCGGGCGGCGGCACGTCTTGCCTTGGCGCGGGCCTGCTTGATCTGCGGCGCGTCCAACGGGGAGGGGAGGTTCTTCATCCGGTGGAAGGCCAGCCAGGAGGCGATGCGCCGGTCCAGTGTCGACGGTGCCGGGCAGGCGAGGGACTTGCGCAGCCCTTGCGCGATAAGTGTCTCCGCCGTTTGAAGTGCGATGTCTGTGTCCGGGGCATCTCCGAGATCGCGGGCATGATCGAGGATGAAGGCCAGCGCCGTGGCCTCGGATTCCGGCCAGTCCAGCGCCGATCCGCAACGCGTCGCCTTCCAGGCCGTCACATAAATCAGATCCCGTTCATAGGCCCGCAGCGTGTTTTCCGGTGTGCCGCGCACATAAAGATCAGTGAGCGCCTCCTGATCCGTGTCCGAGAGGGCAGGGAAGGCGGCCGGGAGATATGGGGCAGGGGGCTTCATGTGGTCCATTCTGCGTCTTCATTCCAATAGATGTCCGAGAGGCCGTCATTGTAAGGCGGATTCACTTTATGTTGATAAGGGATACTTATCGAGTGTAACTTGAAACTGATAGCGCAACAAAAGTAACGAGCAAAAGTAACAGATTTTGCGCGTAAAGTAGGTAGAGGGCTTGCGGAATAATAAAATCGGAGGTTCTGTCGCAGGTCTGTAAACCAATTGGCATCGACATTGCGCTGGAACCGTTGGCAAACTAAATGAAATGAACAGATATTTTGCCACTGAATTGCCTTTCTGGAAGTTTGCCAGAAACACGCTGATCGTCAGTTGCCTTGCGTTGTTTCCGCTGTTGGCCATCTTCGTTTTGCGCACGCCGGGCTTTGCGACGCACCTCCTGAACAGTGGTCCCGCGTTTGTTCGGTTTTTGCGTCAGGTGGTGACGAATGGGTTGCCGGTCGTTTTCCTTTTAAATTATCTCAGCTTTTTTCTTTTCGCCGTTGGGGTAAGGGCGCGGGGCAGGGGGGCCATCCCGGCCCGGTATCTGCTAATTGACCTGCTGCTACGGGCCGTCCTGTTCATCGCGCTGCACGCGCTGATCTACGCGCTTTCGGCAGACTGGTTCGGGTCTTTCGGCGGTGATCCCGTAGTGGCGTTGCGGGTAGTCGGTCCGACGCTGGTACGCTCCGCCTACTTCGAGAACATCTCAGGCGTTTACCTGTACGCCACGCTGGTCGGAGCGCTGCCGCTATACCTATCCGTCGTTCAGAGCCAGATCGCCCACGGTACTGGATTTGCAGCCCAACTGGCACGTCGCGTACCTGGGCGCGGCGGACCTGTGACATTGGCCCTGCTACTGATGGCGGTGTCAGTGGTCGTTCTGACCACCGCGGCGGCGCTGATTGTCCGTTTACAGTCGGTTTGGGGCTGAAGGGTCAGAACGCCCTGCGTATCGCGAAGGAGACTGCGTAATCGCGTTCAAGCTGGGGCCCATCCAGATCTTGATACACAGGGATCACGCCCTCGATACCCAGGCGCGTGCCCGCCAAAACGCCCGACCCCGGCACAAGGTAATTCACTCCGATTCCGATACGCAGAAACTGGCCGCCGCGCAGGGTCGGATCAGCGGTGGGCACCATGCCTGGGTTCAGGCGCGCATCCGACCCGTCAATGTTTTCCACGATGTCGCCGACCACCCGCAACGAGGAGCTGAACTGGTCATTCCAGCGCCGTGCACCCCAAACTGTTGCTGAATAGACGTCACCCAAGGTGTAACCGGCATCATTCTCACCCATCCGGATCACGGCGGCCAGCTGGGCGCCCCAAGACCAATCCGCGTTCTGGCCCGTATAGGTGACGCCCGGCAGCAGGTCGTAGGTGCCTGAACCCAGTTGCATGGGGTAGGGCAGCAGCTGGTCCTGCCCAGCTGGCGTGGTGTCGGTCTCGTCTATCGAGCCAGTCGGCAGACTGAGGCCAAGAGATAGTTCCAGCACCTGCCCGTCGGATTTGTAGATATCATATCCGCCGATGATCTTCAGATCGCCAAACCCCTGTGCCCTGGTCTTAAAGGTCTGGCCCATGCGGGTCTGGTGCTTCATCGTCTTGCGGGTATAGGGCAGCATCGCCATCACCGAGATCTCGTCGGTCACACCGTACATCAGGCCGACCATCGCCATGTTCATGCTCATGCTGAGCGGCGCGATCGGATACTGCGACAGAACGTTCGAGGTAGACAGCGACTGCGTTCCGGTACGATTTCCGTCCATCTCCATGTTCATGTAAGAGAACACAGGCATCAAAACACCCTCGGGTGGATGCATACCGCCAACGACACCCGTTGGCGGCACCGCGTCGGGGCGCATCATCCTGGACATGCTTCCCATACCTGACATGTTGCTGGAGGCTTGCGGGTTCATCGCCACGTTGTCAGCCGGACGGGTTTCCGGTTGGGCCATGGCAGTTGACCCAAGGCTCAGCCCCCCAGCCAGTATTACAGCCTGGAGGCGTTGCCAGACGCACGTAATCTTGCTGTTGCTCCGTGTCATGATGCCCTCGTGTTCGTTTGTTTCCTGAGTCCCTGCCCTGAAAACAAAGTGTTCGGTACGTCCATCGGTGAAGTCGAAATGGTGGGGGTCTCCAGCGCTGGAAGGTCAAGGCCGCCGGCCAGATTTGCGCTCGTCAAGCATGCATCAGCCGAAGGGGGTGCGGCAATAATGCGCTTGACCCTCCAGCGCTGGATTGTCGGACAAGGCCGCAAAACCGGAAATCCGGAGGGATTGGAATGATACCGGAAATCGGGCAGTTCGCCCTGGCGCTTGCCCTGGCCGTGTCCTTGGTGCAAAGCGTATTTCCCTTGATTGGAGCAGCACGGAACAATGTCATGTGGATGCGATCGGCATCTGCGACCTCGGTCCTACTGACAGCGCTGGTTGCTATCGCCTTCGCCGCTCTGATGTGGTCCTTCGTGGTCAGCGATTTCACTGTGCTAAATGTGGCCAGCAATTCTCATTCGCTGAAACCGATGCTTTTCAAGGTGGCTGCGACCTGGGGTAGCCACGAAGGGTCGCTGCTGTTGTGGATTCTGATATTGGTGATTTTCGGGCTGGGTGTGTCTCTGTTGGCTCGGAACATCCCACTGAAACTCAAGGCGCGCACTCTGGCAGTGCAGGCCTGGATCAGCGCGGGGTTCCTGTCATTCATGCTGTTCACCTCGAACCCGTTTGACCGGGTGTTTCCGGCACCGCTGGATGGTCAGGATTTAAATCCGCTGTTGCAGGATGTCGGCCTGGCTATGCACCCGCCGTTCCTATACCTGGGTTACGTCGGCTTCTCTATCGTATTTTCTTTCGCCGTGGCTGCCCTGATTGAGGGGCGGGTCGATCCGGCATGGGCGCGGTGGGTCCGACCCTGGACATTGGCGGCCTGGGTGTTTCTGACACTTGGTATCGTTCTGGGCAGCTGGTGGGCCTATTACGAACTGGGTTGGGGCGGCTGGTGGTTCTGGGATCCGGTCGAGAATGTCTCGTTTATGCCCTGGCTTGCTGGCACAGCGCTGTTCCATTCGGCCATTGTGACCGAAAAGCGCGGCAGCTTCAAAAGTTGGACGATCCTACTGGCCGTTTTGACCTTCTCGTTGTCCTTGTTGGGGACATTCATTGTCCGCTCAGGCTTGCTTACATCGGTCCATGCGTTTTCGGTCGATCCCGAACGCGGCATTTACATCTTGGCGCTGTTGGCTGTCGCGATCGGTGGTTCATTGACGCTGTTTGCCATACGCGCACCGGAGATGGAGGGCGGCGGTCTTTTTGCCCCGATCAGCCGCGAGGCCGGTTTGCTTATTAACAACCTGCTGCTGGCCACCGCAACGGCGACGGTTCTATTCGGTACGCTTTATCCGCTTTTGCTTGAGGCTGTGACAGGTGAAAAGATTTCGGTTGGACCACCTTATTACAACGCCAGTTTCGTGCCGATCATGCTGGTTCTAGTCGTTGTAATGGGGATTGGGCCGCTGTTGTCATGGAAGCGGGCGGATTTGCGCGGTGTTCTGTCCCGGCTCAAATGGGTGGCCGGGGTTAGCCTGCTCGTAGCGTTGCTTGTGTGGTATCTGGATACCGGCGGCCCAGCCTTGGCGGTAGTGTCGATCGGCCTTGCGGTTTGGTTGCTGGGCGCTGTGCTGACAGAGTGGGCCAGCCGAATTAAGCTGGGTGAGGCACCGTTGGCCGAGTCCCTGCGTCGGGCCCGCAGCCTACCGCGTTCTCATTACGGCATGGTCGTGGCCCATGCGGGGTTGGCTGTCTGTATGATCGGCTTTATCGGGTCCAGCGCTTGGAAATCCGAGGTCGTGACTTTTGCCGAGCCCGGAACACAGATTGAGATAGCAGGGTTCGACGTGCGTTTTGACGGTGTGGAACAGCTTCGCGGTCCGAACTATCTGTCTCGCGCGGCCACACTGACGGTATTTCGCGATGGCGCTTATGTCACCACGCTTCAACCCGAGCGCAGGGCCTATCTCGTGGCGGGTACCAGTACGACCGAGTCAGCAATTCGAACGACGTTGGCAGGGGACCTTTACGCCTCAATATCGGAACCGGCGGCGGAATCAGAACAGAGCAAATGGACCCTGCGTATCTTGTATGAGCCATTGGTGGTCTGGATCTGGATAGGTTCAGGATTGTTAGCATTTGGTGGTGTCTTGTCACTCTCCGATCGGCGTCTACGCGTCGGTGCACCACGAAAACGGACTGGGCAGAGCTCCGTTGCGGTGGCGGCGGAGTAGGGCAATGAAACGTCTATTTGCACTGTTCCCAATTACGATTGCCGGCATCCTGGGTGCCTTCCTGCTATGGGGACTGAATCCCGATCGCGATCCAAACGAAATCCCGTCTGTTTTGATCTCGCAGCCGGTGCCTGAGTTCGACTTGCCGCCGGTCGAAGGGCTGGATACCCACGGGCTGTCCAGTACCGATCTGGTGGAAAATGACGGGTCAGCTCCGATCGTGGTCAACGTGTTTGCGTCCTGGTGCGTGCCCTGCCGGGCCGAACATGCGGTGCTGACGCGTATGGTACGCGATGAGGGCATTCGCCTGATGGGCATTAACTACAAAGACAAGCCGCAGGACGCGCGGAAATGGCTCGACGATCTGGGCAACCCTTATGAGCGCATCGGTTCCGACCTGGACGGCCGAGCCGGGATCGAATGGGGGATTTCCGGCGTGCCGGAGACCTTTGTGATTGATGGCGCGGGCAAGGTCGTATTCCGTTTTGTCGGCCCGGTGCTGGGCGACGAGGCAATTTCAAAGATGCGCACCGCGCTGGATCAGGCGCGGGCGGCCGGAGGAGAGGCGTCATGATACGTCGCATTGTAATTACCGCGGTCACTCTGGCGATGCTGGTGTCGCAGCCGGCATTCGCGGTTGAGCCCGACGAGATACTTGCAGATCCGGTATTGGAAGAGCGGGCCCGGGCGATTTCGAAACAGGTGCGATGCGTGGTGTGCCAGAACCAAGACATCGACAGTTCTAACGCTGGCGTGGCGCGCGACCTTCGTCTGCTTGTGCGCGAACGGCTGGTGGCAGGCGACACGGACCAGCAGGTTATGGACTTTCTGGTTGCGCGTTATGGCGACTATGTTCTGTTCAACCCGCCATGGAAGCCATCAACTTACATTCTGTGGGTTGCGCCTATCGTCATCCTGGGGCTGGGTGGTATCGCGACTGCAGCGGTATTGACCCAAAATGCGCGCCGATATCGGAAGTCGCGAAAACAAGAGACGGAACGCGGCGCGAGCGAAGAACGGAATCCCGAAAACCATTCACTCACGGAGCCGCACGCATGATCTGGATTATCTTTTCATTCATGGCCGTGGCGGTGTTTCTGACGCTCGCCCTCTCCGGCCTGGGGCGCAAGACCTCGGACTTGTCGAGACGCGAAAGCGCCTCTGCCATCTTTTCCGACCAGATCGGCGAAGTGGAGAAGGACCTGGAACGAGGAATTATCTCAGCCGAAGAGGCCAAGGCCGCCAGAGCCGAGATAGAACGTCGCCTGAAGGCGATTGACCGGCAATCGGACGACAAAGCGATAATGGGCCATTCCGGGCGTGCGCTGATTTTACTTGCCGCGCTGGTAGTTCCAGCGCTCGGAGCCGGTCTTTATTGGCAACTGGGTAGTCCCTACATCCCCAGCCAGCCATTTGCCCAACGCGAGGGGGAGCAGGCCGAAGCCCGTGAAATCGCCGACCTTGCCGTGCGCCTGAAGTCGCGGCTTGAGGCGGATGAAACCGGCGGGCCAACCGAGGGATGGGTGTTGTTGGCTCAGACCTATATGCGTATGGGACGCTTTGGAGATGCCGCAGACGCGTTCGAGGGGTTGCTGGACCGACCCAATGCGAATTCAGCGCTGGTGTCGCAATATGGCGAGGCGTTGGTCTATGCCGATGACGGTGTCGTTACGCCCAAGGCCGATCGGGCGTTTGAACGAGCCTTGGAACTGGACCCATCGAACCCAGCAGCGACATTCTACAAAGCCATTGGTCTGGAGCAGGCTGGATCGCCTGATAAGGCCTATGACCTACTGAAGACGCGGATGGACGCCGAAGAGGAGTTCCGGCCATGGATGGAGAGTTTTGTGGCCCAGCTTAACCGCATCGCCCCGTCGATCGGACGGGCTCCGGTGAATCTGGCGGCTTTTGCCCCTTCCATGCCCGGCCCAACTGCCGATCAGGTGGCGGCGGCCGAGGAGATGTCAGACGAAGACCGGCAGGCCTTCATCCGCTCGATGGTCGAACGGCTTGCGAGCCGGATGCAGGAAAACCCAGGCGATCTGGACGGCTGGATGCGGCTGGGCAACGCCTATTCGGTGCTGGGCGAGACCGACGGCGCCCGGAACGCCTATGGCAGGGCAAGGGATCTGGCGGATGACCTGCCGCAGGGGGATCCGCGCAAGGTGGCAATCGACCGGGCATTGCTGGAACTGGGGGGTTGATTCCCGCAGCCCGGCGTGGATCGGGCCGGCGCCGACTTCGCGCTGATGCCCAGTGAGCCATCTGGAAAATTCCGGTTTAGGCTATCGCATGCCGATCTTTAGGAGGTTGAGACCATGAAAGTTGAAACGTTTTCTGATCTAATTGTCTGGACGCGGGAAATGCATCATTGGCTCGCCGAATGTTTGGCCCACTGTTCGACACAGTCAGAGCAGGAGCTGGCCAGGATGTTGCTTACCTACCTCGCCGATCATGAGGCTGCTCTGGAGAAAATCGTCGATGGTTTCGTGAAACGAGCCGATCCCAAAGCGCTCAACACCTGGGTATATGACTATTTGGGCAATGAGCCGATCGACCCACATCGCGCCTGCGACAGGCCGTTCGCACAGATGAGCGTCGATGAGATCTGCGAAGCGGTCTTCGATCTTCACAATCAGGTGATCGACTTATATCGGTATTTGCACGGGCGTGCCGAGATACCCGAGGCACGCGAACTCTTTCAGGCGATACTGGATATGGAAGAGCACGAGACCATGCGTTTAGCGCAGCAGAGCAACCGCGTCCGGGATATGTGAACTCCGGGGTCAGGATCCGCTTTCCACGGCTCCGCCCGCAATCGGCGCGGCCTGTTCCATCGCGTCGAGAATGGCGTTCGTGGTCAAGATCTCTGGCAGGGCGATGCCTTCGGGGGCCGACGGGCCGTAGACGATGTTGAAGGGGATCCCGAACCGTCCATTGTCCTCAAGGAAACGGGCGATCACATCGTCGGGGCGGGTCCAGTCGGCCTGCATCGGAATTGCTTTGTCCGATTGCAGTGTTGCCAGAACCTCGCCGCGTTCCAGCACCAGCGCTTTGTTGGCCTTGCAGGTCAGACACCAGTCGGCTGTGACATCGACGAAAACCACCTCGCCGCGCGACACAAGGCGGGCGATTTCGGGGCGGCTGAAGGTAATCCAAGGGATCTCTCCGGCTGGTTCAAGCAGCCTGGACCGGTCTTTGCCGGCAATCGCAACCGGTGCGGCAAACGCTGCGGTCAGCGTCAGCAACAGGGCTGTCCAGCGCAAAACGGGTGGCATCATCGTACTTTTCCAGATCAACAGGACCAGAACAGTTGCAGCCAGCACGGTAGCAGTTGCAGCAGTGTCTCCGGCCACCCCGACCATCACCCAGACCAACCAGCCGATCGTGGTCAGCAGTGCCGCCGACAGGGCCCATTTTAATCCCACCATCCAACGCCCCGGTTTAGGCAGAGCGGCGGTAAGTTTCGGGTGCACTGCAACCAGCAGGTAAGGAATGGCCAGCCCGACCCCCATTGCGGTGAAGATCGCCACGATATCCACCGGTCGGCCGGTCAGGGCAAAGGCCACCGCCGTGCCGAGGAAGGGGGCCGAGCAGGGCGTCGCCAGAACTGCTGAGAAGGCTCCGGTCAGGAAATCCCCGACCAGCGACACGCGGCCCTTTTCGACATGGGCAAGCCGGGTGTTCAGCGACTGCGGCAGCGTGATCTCGAACAAGCCCGCGAGGCTGGTTGCAAAAACCGCCAGCACCACGATCATCACCGCAAGGAAAAGCGGATTCTGGAACTGGATGCCCCAGCCGACGGAATAGCCCAGCGACCGCGCCGCAATGGTGATAGCCGCCAACAGCCACATGAATGTCAGGATTCCGGCTGCCGAAGCCAGGAACCCGGCGCGAATCTGAGCCGCAGAGCGGTCGCGAGCCTTTACCGCCGAGGAAAGCTTGATCGAAAGCACTGGCAGTACGCAGGGCATGACATTCAGAATCAACCCGCCGCCCACCGCCAGCAAAATGATCCAGACCAGCGCGCTGGCTGAAGTTTCGGCGGCCGCGATCTCATATGGTGGCGGGGTAGGGGGAGCGTCGGTACGGGGCGAAAACTCGGCCACGCGGTTGGTGTCGGTAACCGTGACGGACAAGGCGGGGGGGTCCTGTGCCAGAGCGAGGACCGGGAACTGCACCCATAGCTGACGCCTGTCGCCAGCGAGCCGGATGTCGGGTGCACCAAACGCGGTGTCACGTCCCATGTCGGGAAAGACATCAGGCGCATCAAAGGGCAGGTCGCTGGTGAAATTCAGCGTCAGCATCTCGGACTCGGTATCCAGGGTCGCGGCGTCGGACTTCATTCCGCTTGTGTTTCCCGTGGTTGGCACCCGCGACAGAAAGGCATTTATAAGCCGGGCCGAGTCCTGATCCCGACCCGTTCCCTGAGTCAGCGACAAGTCCAGCGAAAACTCGACCGGCACACAGATATCGGAACAGATCAGCGTTGTCACAGCGGCCTTCAAGTCAACTGGCGCTCCGGGGTTCTCGAGTGTGACGGTCAGCGGAAAGACCACTTCGTCCTTGTACCCGAAATTCTCGATCCCGAAGGCGCGAAAACGGATCGGCGCGGGCCAGTGAAACTGTACGTCGCTGACGTTTTGCGAGCCGTTCCAAGTGATCTTGGGCGGAATTCCCACCTCACCAGGCGACTTCCAGTAGGTTTTCCAATCTTCGCCCAGTTTCAGATGCAGTCCTGCAGTGATCGTCTTGACGTCAGGCGCGATCCCGTCCTGCGCGGTAATTATGTGTGCGACCAGGGGCTCTGATTCATACGCTTGGGATGTAGCTGCAAGGCTTGTCCCGGCGGAAGTCTGGCCAAAGATTAACCCCAAGATCATAATACATAAATTTAGGAGTGTTCTTGCCATTGCGCGTTGCCATCGGTTGTTTTGCACCCGTCTCTGCCAGATTCCAGCGCTGGAGGGTCAACGAGCCGGAATGTCACATCCCCACGATCAGCTCACGAAACCTTCGCGCCCGTCTTCGCAGATGAAATAGGCCCCGCCATCCGCGCCCTCCCATTGAACCCGGCAACCTTGGGGCAGGGCGTATTCAGGCTGCGGCGGTTGCAGCGGGCATAGTTTAGGGCGTGGTGCGCAAGCCGCCAGCGAAAGAGCGGCCAGCGACATGGCGGCCAACCTTGAGCACCAAAGCTTCATGATTGAAGATTATTGCCGGTGTACTGGGTTCGGTCCGACCGCGGCGTCTGTTGCCTTTGGTCTTTCCGATTCAGATTTGTTCGAATGACAGGATTTTTCCATCGCCTTGTGCATAAAGAAATGGGCTCCGAGGCACAGGATCAACGGTGCGAAAAGACCCAAGGAGTCAGAAAGCCCACCAACCGTCCCGCCGGCGATCAAGTAGAGAGCGATCGGCGTTATCATGGCAATGCAACATACCATCATGCCCCATTTCATTATCTTGCCGCCGCTAACCGGTACTGACGCCTGCGGCGCGTTTGCAGTCTGTTTTTCTTTCACATTCAACTCCAAAATTTGGATTGGAGACCTCTGCTAACGCCTTCCCACGATGGAAGGTCAAGCTGTTTTGGCGCGAAGCGAATTTGACGCTGTCAAACCAGTCCAGCATTTGCTTGGGCCTTACTTGGTGCATAGACACGGCCGGAACAGGGAAGTTTTTAGGGGTATGAACAGCAGGCATTGTCGTCCCGACGCCTGGTGAAGTTTCAGGTTAAACACGAAGCTGCCTAGGTCACTTTAAGCCTTGAAAACTCGCGGGTGGGTCGAAGCGATATCGAACGAATAATTGAATGGACAAATCTTCCCCCGTCGCGGATTGTCTAATCCCCTGGGTACTAACTCCAGACACCAACCAGCCAATAGGAGCGCTATCAATGCTGACCAGACGACATTTTGTTGCAGCCTCGCTCGCCATTTTCTCTCAGCCGGTTTTTGGAGTGACGTCGGCGGCGGCCTCGCAATGGTCGGAGTGGGATGCGCAAGTAACTCCAGCCAATTTTGATCCCGCAACATCCAATCCCTGGGGTTTACACCCACGTTTCCTGCCTCAGCGTGTGCAAACCAATCGACCACTTACTCCGGGTGACATTCATGTCGACGCGGTGGCACGATATCTGTATTTCATCGAAGACGGTGGCACAGCAATGCGTTACGGCGTAGCCATTGCCCGAGGCAATCTTTACGAGCCCGGAGTCTACACGATCAAGCGAAAGGCCAAATGGCCGCGTTGGACTCCTACAGCCGAAATGATTGAGCGCGACCCTGATGAATATGCGCAATTCGCAGATGGTGTGCCCGGTGGGCCGACAAACCCATTGGGATCAAGGGCGTTTTATCTGTTCGAAGGTGGTCGCGACACATACCTGCGAATTCACGGAACGCCTTATCCAAGATCTATCGGAGGTCGCGCAAGTTCTGGCTGCGTAAGGATGGCGATGCCACATATCATCGGGCTTTATGATCGTGTCAGGCCAGGGTCCACGGCTCATCTCTACCCTCCCGAGCGGCTTCTGACCGCGACCAGCTGACAGGCGCTTGTCAGGCGCGCGTACAGATTGGGCGCCCTTCAATAGTCCTAAGTGGTAGGTAGGTTGTTTCAACTGGCCCAACATAGCGATACCAATAGCAACCGTCCTCAGGCATGATTTTCACTGCGTTCAGGTCCTGGCCCGGAGCAGCAATCTGGGCTACGGCGTCAGGAACTTGGGAAAGCGTTCCGGGCTCGCTATCTGCAGATATTGACGTTGTTTCGGTACAAGCGCCGATGAACAAAAGTGCGGCCAGTGCTTGGAAAGCTTTCCTGAAGGACATGGTGTTTAGTCCACTGTGATTGTCATTTGTAGTGCCTGCTACCCTCGCATCGACGGGTGATCACATCAATTCACCAAGAACTAAGCAATTGTTAGCGTTGCTTTTTTGTGTTCGGTTGATTCAAGAAAGTCAGGTTTTGCTTAAAGCAGCCTGGAGTTACGTCCAAGAAAAATTGCTTTTCCACAATGACTTGATGATTTGGGTCCGCCTTCTAAGGAAATATCCCTGCGCCAACGGCAACGACAATTCAGACGAGACATCCCATATGAAATGTCATTTGCGTGTTGACCTTCCAGCGCAGGAACCGGGCATACGAGTTATTTGAGTCGGAAAAAAAGAATAAACTTTGGGATGGCAGGCATGAAACGGAGCAAAGAAGGAAAGGTTGTTACGCGACGTGGAGTGATTGCCGCGTTTGCTGCGACGACGCTTTTTCCAGCACCGGCCGTTTGGGCCCAATCAACGGCAACTGAGGGGACGCGCCGCAATGTTTCCTCATTCCGCGTTGCTAAATGGCAGGACCACTTTGATACGCTTAAGAATGGTGTGATCCTGTCCGATACACAGTCCAAGGTCCTGCAATATTGGTCGGAAGACGAAAGCGTCTACCGAATGTATCCAACCAGCGTACCGCTGACGGAAGACCTTACAAGGCTGGGCTACACCACAGTTACTCGCAAGGTCGAAGGGCCGTCTTGGCGACCGACACCAGCAATGAAAAAGCGCAACCCCGCTTGGCCCGATTATGTGGGCCCGGGTCCGGAGAATCCTCTGGGGACACATGCACTTTATTTGAGCTGGCAATACTACCGGATCCACGGCACCAACGACACGCGCAAGATCGGGAGAAGATCCTCCAACGGCTGCATTGGCTTGTACAACGAGCAGATTGCGGAATTGTTCGAACTGGCCACTGTGGGCACTCAGGTAAAACTGATCTGACCTTGGTCAGGCCGATTTTTTTTGCGCGCGTTGAACCTAAGAACTGACAATCATGTGAAGAACAGAGATGGATAAACTTACACTCTTGATCGGCGGAGTAGTGATCGCAGGCGCCGCCGCGTTCGTCTACAACTTAAATCAGCAACCAACAGGTCACTCGATGACGCCGCCCGATACGTCAGCACTGGAGCAAGGAGACCCAATCGAAAACGTCACTCTGCCGGACCAGCTAAGCGAATTTGCGGCCGTCGGCAAAGTGGCATTCGACGCCAAATGCTCGGCGTGCCATGGCGCGAATGCAACAGGTCTGGAAGGCCTTGCACCACCTTTGGTGCATAAAATCTATGAACCAAGCCACCATTCGGACGAGTCATTTTATGTGGCAGTCCAGAATGGAGTTCGGGCACACCATTGGAAGTTCGGCAATATGCCGCCGGTCGATGGCTTGACCCGTGCGGATGTGAAGGGCATCGTGGCGTATATCAGAGAGCTGCAGCAGGAAAACGGGATTTTCTGAAGGTGACGAGCCGAATGGGCAGTGCAATTCGTTACATCATACTGTCAATGGTGCTGACCATTGGCGGGCTGCTTGTGACGGCCGATTCTGCTCATGCACATGGCAGTGGTTCTCAGCACGTGATTGACCAAACGGACTCCGCGGACGTTGAGCATGTCAAGCAGGGTCATCCCGGACATTGTCATGGCGGAACGATTTGCAACGCTGTTGGTCTATTTTCGATGGGTCCACCACCGCCTGGCCCCCAAGATACTGAACAAAGATACTCGATCCCTCGAGCCCAATACCGGGTTCTCGGTATCGCGGCGTTTGACCCACCACCGCCGCGTGTCCTGATCTGACCAGTCGAATTGCGCTCAACCTGGGCGCGTCGAAGCAGACGACAAGGACAAAACAATGAACATTCTGAAAATGACCACAGGCGTTGCCCTGGTTTCTCTGTTTGCAGCCGCCGCCCTGGCGCATGGTGGCGCAACCGGCATCGTCAAAGAACGCATGGATGGTATGTCCGCGATGAAGGACAGCATGAAGATCCTTACGCCGATGATGCAGGGGAAAACGCCCTACAATGCGCAAACGGTACGAAGCGAGGCCAAGAAAATCGGGCGTCACGCTGGCGAGAGCATGACAAAGCTGTTTCCAGAGGGATCTGATGGCAAACCCTCGGAGGCCAAATCGGAGATCTGGCAGGATTGGGGTTCATTTGCAGAGTTAGCCAGGCAGTTGGAATCCTACTCTGAAGGCCTTGTGCTTGCGGCGGACAACGGGTTGATGATGTCCGGGTCGGGCCATGGTTCGGGCATGATGGGCGGCGCATCCATGATGGGTGGCGGTTCTATGATGGGTGCCGGAATGATGGGCGGCAGTCCAAACCAGGCACAACTTTCTGAAATGCCGGCAGATGGTGTGTTCATGATGCTGAGCCAGACATGCTCGGCGTGTCACACGCAATTTCGGTCGGAATAGGAATGCGTCATGAGACCGATATTCCGATTGGGCCTTGCTGCCGCCGTAGCGGCGTCAGCGGGACTTGTTGCTGTGATGGCTTGGCCGATTGGCCAGCCCTTACAAGCTCTCGACATTCAGGGTGACGTTAACCGCGGGGCGTATCTGGCAAGGGCAAGTGGTTGTATCGCTTGCCACACAGATTTTGCCAAAGGGGGCGCGGCCTTGGCCGGTGGGGTGGAGTTGGATACCCCGTTCGGCACGCTCTTTTCGCCGAACCTGACCACAGATCCCGATCACGGGATCGGTGATTGGACAATCGAGGAGTTCGCCCGCGCGGTGCGTCAAGGCGTATCACCCGGCGGACAACCCTATTACCCGGCCTTTCCTTATCCATTCTATGCCAATTTCACGGATCAGGACATCGCCGATCTCTGGGCCGCATGGCAAACAGTTCCACCGGTAGCGGAACCGTCAAAAGAACAGGAAATGGCGTTCCCCTTCAATCAGAGATGGGGCCTGAAGCTGTGGCGCGCGGCTTTTCTGGAACCACCCCGCACTGATCCCGTGCCGGGCAATGACGAAGTGTGGAACCGGGGCCGGCTACTGGTCGAAGGTGCCACACATTGTGCGGCCTGCCACACCGGGAGGAACCTGGCTGGCGCAAGAAATTCGGACACGGAACACTTCAAGGGAAGTGACTCTCTGCCGGGCGGTGACAAGGCACCGGCCATCGACTTTGAGACCCTGCAAAAGCGTGGTTGGACGGTAGATGATTTGGCCTACGCGTTGCGCACCGGCGTCATGCCTGATGGCGATGTCTTCGGCGGCGCCATGGGAGAGGTCGTAAACTATGGCACCAGCTTTCTGACAGACGAAGACCGGAAGGCAATGGCGACCTATCTGCTGGATGTGCACGACGGGGGGTAATCGAGTGAGAGATCAAATTTTCTTTGGAGGGAAGTCCTCATGAAGCTCAATCGCAGGCAATTCGTTGCAGGCACGTCGGCACTAATCGCAGTGCCGACTATCGGGAGGGCGGCTACCGCCCCCCGAATAATCGAGGCGCGTTCAGGATTGGCACGTGTTGCCCCCGACAGCTATCCTGAAACCGAGATATGGGGATATGATGGCGGTGTTCCGGGCCCCGAAATTCGTGCCCGGCAGGGCGAAACGGTTCGCCGGACACTCCTGAACTCACTGCCTCAGCCTACGGCAATCCATTGGCATGGACTGCGGGTTCCAAACAACATGGATGGGGTGCCGGGTCTTACACAGGAGGCTGTACCAACAAGCGGCGAGTTTCAGTATGACTTGCCTCTGAAGGATGCAGGAACCTTCTGGTACCACTCTCATAACCAGTCAACGGAACAAGTGGCCAGGGGCCTTTACGGCGCGTTCATCGTCGACGAAATGGACCCGCCGGACACGGATCATGACATTACGATCCTGCTGGATGACTGGAGGTTGGGTCAGGACGCCCAAATCGTCGATGATTTCGGCGCGATGCATGACTGGACGCATGCAGGCCGAATGGGAAACTACGTTCACGCACACATATCGCCCATGACAGAAGTTCTGACAAACCAGCGTTTGCGACTTCGAATGGTCAACGTGGCAACTGATCGGATCATGTATGTCTCAGTAGGTGGCGCAAACGGGAAACTGGTCGCTTATGATGGCATGCCTGTAAGGCAGCCAGAGGATTTTGAAACCCTTGTTTTTGGGCCTGCACAGCGAGCAGACTTAATTGTTGATGTCACAGCGGAATCGAACGAAGCCGTTCAAATAACTCTTCACGAACGCGATGAATCGTTTGTCATTGCTGAAATCCCGGTTTCGGGAAGCGGTGCATCCGCAAACCGCGGTGCAATAGAAGCCCTGCCACCCAACCCTGTTTCCTTTCTCGAAGATGTTTCTGACGCTTTGACAATCCCATTAGTGATGGAAGGCGGGGCGATGGGCGGACTGCGTCAAGGCACTTTTAACGGCCAGGTCATGAGCACCAATGAATTGGTTCAGGAAGGGCAGATCTGGACATTCAACGGTGTCGCCGGGTTACCTGAAAACCCCCTTGCTGCCGTTTCGCGTGGCGACATAGTCCGGATTCAGATGCAGAACGACACCGTCTTTCCGCACGCTATGCACTTGCACGGGACGCACTTTCAGGAAGTTCTGCCAAACGGCAACCTAGGGCCGCTGCGGGACACAATCCTGGTTGACCGGATAGAAAAGCGGGAGATTGCGTTCGTTGCGGATAACCCGGGGGATTGGCTGTTTCATTGCCATATGCTGTCGCATCAGGCCGCTGGTATGAAGACCTGGCTGAGCGTGGCATGATGAACAAGAGTTCGGCGAAATGGGTGTCACTGGCTGCTGTAGTGATCATTGTCGCGGTCGCTGGCTGGGGCCTGAGTGGGCGTGCGCAGAACAGTGCATCAGCGGATTCGGCACGTGGTGCAGTTTTGTACGCCGAAAACTGCGCGTCATGCCACGGGGCAAATTTGGAGGGTCAGCAGGATTGGCAAACACCTGATCCGGATGGCGTCTTGCGGGCGCCCCCGCATGACCGAACCGGGCATACCTGGCATCACGGCGACAAGCTGTTGTTCGACTATACAAAGTTTGGCGGGGACCAAACTTTGAAACAGATGGGTGTCGCTGACGTCAAAAGCGGCATGCCAGGCTTCGGGGACACTCTGTCGGATCAGGATATCTGGGACATCCTCGCCTTCATCCAGGAGAGTTGGCCGGATCGGGAACGCAAGCTGCAAGAGCAACGCACCGAAGCAGAACAAACGGAAGGAAACTGATGTGAAACGAATACTTGCAGGCTTAGTCGCTATCGCCATGTCGATTGGCATTCCTATGGCACGCGCCGACGAGCTGTCTGACTCCGATGTAAAACGGCTGGCTCTCGAAGCCATTTTGGAAAACCCTGAGATCATCATGCAGGCGATTCAATTGCTTCAACAGCGCGAGGATCAGGCAAAAGCCGAAGCAATTGGAAGCGTCTTGGAAAATCAGCGTGAATTGCTGGAACAGGATCCGAATGCGCCTGTAATCGGAAACCCGGAAGGCGATGTAACCGTGGTCGAGTTTTTCGACTATAACTGCCCATATTGCAAACGCGCTGCCCCGGTCGTGAAGAACGTAATCGCGGGCGATTCCGATGTGCGAATTGTTTATCGAGAATGGCCCATACTTGGAGAAGGTTCCGACTTCGCGGCACGCGCTGCGCTGGCCTCACGAAACCAGGGAAAATACGAAGAATTTCATTGGGCGCTTATGGCTCTGAACGGTCGTGCCACTGAGGCCAGTGTACTGAAAGTTGTTCGGGAACTTGGCCTGGACGAGGATCAATTGCGCGCAGATATGGAAGCGCCGGAAGTCGACGCGCATATTCAGATTTCCATGGAATTGGCCCGACAGCTTGGCTTCAGTGGCACTCCTTCGTTTGTGATTGGAGATGCGCTTGCCCCGGGTCTGATCACCGAAGATGAAATGACCCGGTTAATCGTGGCAGTCAGAGACGCAAGATAGAACCAAGGGGGCGACAGCATGTGCGCTCCTAAGTTTATCATGCGATCGTGGCTTCGTATCCCTCGGACTTCAGCGCTGCAAGGATATGATCAAGTGAATTGGTGCTTAAGACACGTACCCTGCGGTTTTCCATGTCAAAGTCCAACTGTGCGGAGGAATCCACCGTGGCAACGGCTTTTTCGATAGCTGACTTGCAGTGCCCGCAGCTCATATCCGGGATATTTAGGGTCGTCATGGATGTTTGCTCCTGTGTTCCGTCGTCCCGGCTAAAGTATTCCAGCACAGGAAGGTCAAGTCGTGATTATTGGATCGTCAAAATTAGTGGCAAAGAAAGTCAGCCCCATCCCTTGACCTTCCACTTGCTGGAACCCTTATGTTTCCCGTCAGCAGAACATTGGTGGTGACAATATGACTGAAATTTCACATGCAAGGTTTCAAGTTCAGGGTATGAGCTGTGCGTCCTGCGTAGGGCGGGTTGAGCGCGCGTTGAAAGATGTGCCAGGGGTAGATGCCGCTTCGGTTAATCTCGCCAGCGAAAGCGTTCAGGTCGATTTCCGCGATCCAGCCGATAAAGCGGCCATTGCTGATGCGTTAAACAGCGCCGGATATCTGGCACGGACGGAAGAGGTAACGCTGGATATTCAGAACATGTCCTGCGCATCGTGCGTGGGGCGCGTTGAACGGGCATTGCAAGCAGATGATGGCGTCTTGTCCGCGTCGGTCAATCTGGCCACCGAAAGTGCAACTGTACGTTATGCTGAGGGAGTCACAACACCCGAAGCCATCGCGGCGCTTGCGGCATCTGCTGGCTATCCGGCGAGCCTGCGATCCGCGACGCAGACCGAACCACAAGACCGCAAAGCCAAAGAGATTCGCCAATTGGCCCGGCGAACAAGCTTTGCCGCCTTGCTCGCTTTGCCGGTCTTTATCCTTGAAATGGGCTCGCATGTTATTCCGGGCATGCACCACCTGATAGCGAGCACGATCGGCATCCAGAACAGCTATTACCTGCAATTCCTTCTAACCACGATCGTTCTTTTTGGGCCAGGTTTGCAGTTCTATACTAAGGGATTCCCTTCCTTGTTCAAAGGCGCGCCGGACATGAATTCTCTGGTGGCTCTGGGCACTTCGGCGGCTTATGGGTTCTCGCTTGTTTCCACCTTTGCGCCGGGTGTTCTTCCCGCCGGAACCGCAAACGTCTACTACGAGGCCGCAGCGGTGATCGTGGTTCTCATATTGCTGGGGAGGTTCCTCGAGGCGCGCGCCAAGGGGCGAACTGGTGAAGCGATCCGAAAACTGGTCGGTCTGCAGGCAAAAACAGCGCGCGTTGAGCGCGACGGATCGGTTGTCGAGCTACCGATCGAGCAGATCGTTGTAGGGGATATTGTGCACGTTCGACCGGGCGAAAAAATCGCGGTGGATGGTGCCGTAGTGACCGGCGCGTCATATGTCGATGAAAGCATGATCACCGGCGAGCCGGTTCCTGCCGAAAAGACCGAGGGCGCAACTGTGGTCGGCGGAACAGTTAATGGCGCGGGCGCATTGACGTACCGGGCTGAAAAGATCGGCGCAGACACTATGTTGGCCCAGATCATTCAAATGGTCGAACAAGCACAGGGTGCCAAGCTTCCGATTCAAGGCTTGGTTGACCGCATCACGCTGTGGTTCGTGCCGGTAGTGATCGCTGTGGCCGTAATGACTGTGCTGGTTTGGATGTTGTTCGGACCCGATCCTGCGCTCAGCTTGGCGTTGGTAGCCGGGGTTGCGGTACTGATCATTGCTTGCCCCTGCGCCATGGGGTTGGCCACACCCACCTCAATCATGGTCGGCACCGGCCGCGCGGCCGAGATGGGTGTCCTGTTTCGAAAGGGCGACGCCTTGCAAATGCTGCAGGAAACCACCGTTGTTGCGGTGGACAAGACGGGGACCTTGACCGAAGGGCGTCCGGAGCTGACCGACCTGATTGTGGCCGAAGGATTGGCCGAGGATGAGGTTCTGCGCCTTGTTGCTGCCGTTGAGGTCACATCCGAACATCCGATCGCCACGGCCATCGTGCGCGCGGCTGAAACCCGTGGTCTGGAGCTTTCGAAGCCAGAAGACTTCACGTCGATCACCGGTTACGGGGTAAGCGCCTCAGTCGAAGGCCATACAATCCTGATCGGGGCCGACCGCCTGATGAGTCGCGAAGGGGTTGAAATGGGCGCGTTGTCTGATCGGGGCGCTGAACTCGCAATCAACGGAAAGACTCCACTTTATGCCTCCGTAGACGGAGTTATCGCAGCCGTCATCGCCGTGGCGGACCCAATCAAGACCACCACGCCAGACGCAATTGAAGCTTTGCACGGACTGGGGCTGAAAGTAGCGATGATTACCGGCGACAATACCGCTACAGCCAAATCCATCGCGGCGCAGCTTGGCATCGATCATGTCGTGGCCGAGGTTCTGCCAGAGGGTAAAGTATCCGCGTTGCAAGATCTGCGCTCAAATGGCGGAAAACTGGCCTTTGTGGGTGATGGCATCAATGATGCCCCCGCTCTGGCGGCGGCTGACGTAGGAATTGCGATCGGGACAGGCACTGACATCGCCATCGAGGCGGCTGACGTCGTTCTGATGTCAGGCGACCTGACAGGCGTGGTCAACGCCTTCGATATTAGTCAGCGCACCATGCGTAACATCCGCCAAAACCTGTTCTGGGCTTTCAGCTACAACACGCTGCTCATACCGGTTGCAGCGGGGGTGCTCTATCCGTTTGGCGGCCCGTTGCTGTCGCCGGTTTTGGCTGCAGGTGCCATGGCGCTGTCCAGTGTATTTGTCCTGACCAACGCGCTGCGGTTGCGCTGGGTTAAGCCGATCAAAGTTGGGCGAGAACAGATCTCGCAGAATGAAGAGCAGGCGCTGCGATCAGCGCCTGCTGAATAGAATAGGAGAACCGCTGTGAATATCGGAGATGTAGCAGAACGTTCGGGTCTGCCTGCCAAAACCATCCGTTATTACGAGGATATCGGATTCATCAAACCCAGGCGCAGTCTGAACGGGTATCGACATTTCGACGAAAAGGAACTGCACAAACTGGCCTTCATCGGGCGGGCCCGCTCATTGGGCTTTACCATTGAGGATTGCCGTTCACTACTGGCGTTGTACGAGGACAAAGAACGCGCAAGCGCGGACGTGAAGGATATCGCCAAACAGAACCTAAAAGAAATAGATGCCAAGATCGCGGACCTGAAGGCCATGCATGCTACACTGTCTCATTTAATCGATGAATGTGCCGGAGACCACCGTCCCGACTGCCCGATCCTGAAGAACCTCGGCCAAACTTAGATGCGCTCATCGTATGAACTGCCTCCTATTTTGGCAGTTTGTTACGTGTATTCGCGGGAATCCGCTTCATTTCGATACAGCGCACCAACTCACCTGTTTTTTCCTCCGACTGGCTTGAACACTCGTTACGTTCGTCCTAACTGCACGGGATGAAGTGGAAGTTTTTCTCAGTGTTGCGAATGACGTTTCTGACATGCGTCTGCTTGGCGATGACCTTCGTCGGCACTGTTGTGGTCGCGAGCAGTGACGTCAAAAACAGTAGCACCTCTGAGCCTCACGGCGTTTCAATGGCTGCAAAGTCATCAGACTTCAAACACGACCATAGCGGTTTGCATCCGACGACTGGCCAAATCCACACGGATAGCCACGTAAATCACAGCGGAGAATGTCATTCCGGTATCTGTTGTGTTGGCGAATATCCGACCCACGTAGGACTTGCGGTTTTGGCTGAAGCTTTTGGCCAGAAAAACCGTAACATGGATTCCGACATCCACAACTCTCAAGCGCCTCTGACGCCCGATCGTCCTCCACAAATCTCCTAACATCCACAGGCCCGTCAGCGCGGGTTTTCATGTTGTTTCGGTTCGAGCATGCACTGCGACCGTCAGGAGATTATTATGCGTGGAAGATATGCGGCACTATCAGTACTTGCCTTGGCGATTGGCCTGGGTGGAGGTGTCTTTCTTGAAAGACTGTACCTGAATCCAATTGATCAGGGCCAGTCGAACGAACCAGAGGTCCTTTATTGGGTAGCACCGATGGATCCGAATTTTCGGCAGCCTGGACCTGGAAAATCGCCGATGGGTATGGACTTGATCCCGGTTTATTCTGGGCAGGAACCTACCGGCGACCCTGAAGAAGTCACCCTGAGCGCTGCGGAAATCAACGCAATTGGTGTGCGAACTGCGGTTGCACGCATGACTGATATCGAACCTCGCATCGAAACGGTGGGTTTCGTCGGCTTTGACGAACACCTGACCAATCACGTTCATACGCGTGTTGAAGGTTGGATTGAGCAACTGAAAGTTCGAGCGGTCGGTGATCGCGTTGAGAAGGGGCAAGTTTTATTTGAACTCTTTTCACCACTGATCGCAGCTGCGACCGGCGATCTTGTACGCGCAGTCGAAGCTGGTGACCCGCGGATTTTGGACGCGGCGCGCAATAAGTTGATCAGCCACGGTATGTCCGCTCGTCAGGTTGCTGAGATTGAGGCGGGCGGTGAGTTGGTTCGAAATGTGGAAATTGAGGCACCTCAAAACGGTGTCGTCATAGCTCTGAATGCCGCCGATGGCATGTACCTGCAGCCAGGCACGCTTGCTTTTTCGGTAACCGATCTTTCTGAAGTATGGCTGATCGTTGATGTATTTGAACGAGATATTGCACGTTTGTCGGAAGATATGCGCGCGATAGCAAGGTTCGAGCACCTACCCGGTCGCACCTTCGAAGGCGACATCGACTATGTTTACCCTGAGCTTGATCCGCAAACCCGAACTCTTCCCGTAAGGCTTAGTTTCGATAACACCGACGGCGTGCTGCGGCCGGGCATGTTTGGCAGTGTTAGCCTTATACCGGATGAAAGCCGAAATGTTCTCACTGTTCCATCAGAGGCGTTAATTCGTACCGGTTCGGCGGAACGCGTCATCTTAAAAACAGGCGATGGTACTTTTCGCCCGAGACTGGTGACTACAGGTCTTCGAGACAGTTTCGGCGAGGGGGGTCGAACAGAAGTTCTGCAAGGGCTTGAACCTGGTGAGGAAGTTGTCGCATCCGCACAGTTTCTAATCGACAGTGAAAGTGCTTTGAGCGCCGGTTTCACCCGAATGGCACCAACGGATACCGAACCAGCACGCGGGGCAGGCACCCTGGTTTCACTCGATGCCCAAAATCGTATGGCAACTGTTCGTCACGATGTTCTCGAAAGCCTCGATTGGCCCGCAATGACTTCGCAGTTTCCGGTGAGGTCTGGTGTTTCGCTCGACAGCTTGAGTGCAGGCGACGCAGTCGCTTTCGTGATCGCACGGGGTGCGGATGGGCTTCTGAGCCTGATGGAGCTTGCACCAGACGATGGTATTGCCGGAACTGGTGCCGGAATCGCGCGCGCCGTCACTTCAGACGGCAAATTGACGCTTGAGCACGGACCGATCCCCGAGCTCGGTTGGGCCGCCATGACAATGGATTTGCCTGTTGTAGGAGTAGATCTCACTACCGTGCCAATCGACATGCCAATTGAGTTTGATCTGGCTGAGGGAGAAGGGGGGATGTTCTCGATTGTGGCAATTCGCGAAGAGGGCTCGCCGCCGACGGATTCCGTTGAACCCGAAGAAACCGACACGCCTTCTGCTCCACCGATTGTAGTCACCGGCACGATCAACCTCGTTAATGCTGAGGCGGGAACGGCAACCATCACTCACGGGCCGATGACTGAGATTGGCATGCCCGGAATGACCATGGATTTCCCATTAGAACCTACATTGGACACAAGCATGCTCGAAGTCGGTTCTGAAATGACTCTGACTTTCGCGCGTGCAGATGGCATGACAATGGTGTTGGCTGCGGCAACGCCTATTGCACCGCCACTTCAGGTTTCTGGCCGGATTAACAGTATCGACCCGAACGCGCGTACCGCGAACGTAACACACGGTCCGATGACTGAGATCGGCATGCCGGGCATGACCATGGATTTCCCGGTTGCGGAGGGGATTGAGGTTTCTAACTTGCCTGTAGGGATTGATGTTTCTTTGATCCTTCGCCGCAATCCCGACTTTTCGATGACGCTGTTAGAGGTCGCGCTTGATGGGAGTGTTACGCAGTGATCACGGCCATCATTCGTTCTTCGCTCGCCAACAGGTTCGTCATCTTGGCCCTCGCATTCATGATAGGAGTTGCGGGTATTTGGGCCATTCGTGAGACGCCGGTTGATGCAATCCCGGATCTGTCGGATGTCCAGGTAATTGTTCGCACGCCATATCCCGGGCAAGCGCCTCAAGTTGTCGAAAACCAAATCACATATCCACTTGCGACAGCCCTATTGGCCGTACCCGGTGCAAAAGACGTTCGCGGGTTCTCGTTCTTTGGAGACAGCTTTGTATATGTTGTCTTTGAGGACGGGACGGACCTCTACTGGGCTCGGTCGCGTGTGCTCGAATACTTGGGCCAGATTACCGGCAGCTTACCTGAGGGCGTGTCACCACAACTTGGCCCTGATGCGACTGGGGTCGGGTGGATTTATCAGTATGCGCTGGTTGACAGAACCGGAAATCATGATCTGGCTCAGCTCAGGACTCTGCAGGATTGGTTTCTGAAATACGAATTACAAGCCGTGGAAGGCGTCTCAGAAGTCGCCACCATCGGCGGAATGGTCAAACAGTACCAGGTCGTCGTCGACCCAAACAAACTACGTGCCTATGACATAACACTTGCACAATTGAGGACGGCTATTCAGGCGGCCAACCGCGAGACGGGCGGCAGCGTCATTGAGATGGGGGAAGCCGAATTCATGGTCAGGTCCTCGGGCTACATTGACGAATTGTCAGACCTTGCAAGCGCGCCGTTGATGGTCAACGACCGTGGCGCCGCTCTGACGCTTGGAGACGTCGCTGAAATCCGTCTGGGGCCGGAAATGCGGCGCGGTGTCGGAGAACTCGACGGGCAAGGAGACGCGGTTGGTGGAGTAGTCATTCTGCGATGGGGTGGGAATGCGTTGGCAACGATCAAAGCGGTGGAGGCGCGCATCGAAGAGTTGCGCTCAAACCTGCCGGAGGGGGTCGAAATCATAACGACCTACGACCGATCTGGTGTGATCGAGCGTGCTATCGATAACCTCCAGAAGAAACTGACGCAGGAATTCATTGTCGTTGTTCTTGTGTGCGCGGCTTTTCTACTTCATCTGCGGTCATCCCTCGTAATTCTTCTGTCGCTCCCTCTGGGAATCTTTGCCGCATTTATTCTGATGAAGGCGCAAGGAGTAAACGCAAACATCATGTCGCTCGGCGGCATAGCCATCGCTATTGGTGCGATGGTCGACGCATCGATTGTGATGATCGAGGCGATGCACAGGCGGTTGGAAAAAGAAAAGCTCACAGCAGAGAACCGATGGCGGATTGTGCAAGAGTGCGCTTCTGAGGTGGGACCAGCCCTTTTTTATTCTCTGGCGATTATCACGGTTAGTTTTTTGCCTGTTTTCGTTCTGGAAAATCAGGAAGGTAGGCTCTTCTCGCCACTCGCTTATACCAAAACCTACGCCATGGCTGCAGCCGCCATCCTTTCGATAACGCTGGTTCCGGTCTTGATGGGTTACTTTGTAAGGGGGCGTATTCTACCGGAGCGAAAAAATCCGCTAAATCGCTTGGTTGTGTTCGTGTACCGCCCATTTCTGGACGCGGCAATTGCCTGGCCATGGGCAACAACACTGTTGGCCGGCGTTCTGGTGACGTCCATGTGGTACCCGTACCAGAGAATTGGCTCTGAATTCATGCCCGAGTTGAACGAAGGTGATTTTCTCTACATGCCGAGCTTCTACCCCGGGATCTCGACGGGAAAAGCCCGTGAGGTACTGCAGCAGACCAACCGCCTGATCGCGACCGTGCCAGAAGTCGAAACTGTTCACGGTAAAGTTGGGCGTGCGGAGACTGCAACCGATCCAGCACCTCTAACGATGGTGGAGACCACAATCCAACTCAAGCCGGAAGAAGAATGGCGCCCCGGCATGACAATGGAGAAAATCCGGAATGAGCTCGATCGTATCGTTCAGGTTCCGGGCGTTACAAATGTTTGGATCCAACCTATCAAGAACCGCATCGATATGCTTGCGACAGGTATCCGTACTCCTGTCGGTGTCAAAATATCCGGCACCGACTTGGAGGTCATTACAGATATAGGGATCGAAGTAGAGCGTGCGGTCGCTGATATTGATGGAACGGCTTCCGCCTACGCAGAGCGACCTGTTGGCGGGCGTTTCATCGAAATCGACGTCAAACGAGATGCCGCCTCCCGATACATGATGAGTGTTCGAGAAGTTCAGGACGTAGTGCAGACCGCAATTGGCGGTATGCAAGTGTCGGAATCTGTGGAGGGGCTGGAGAGGTTTCCTATAAACCTTCGGTACCCTCAGGCATGGCGAGACAGCCCGGAACGGCTCGAAAATCTTCCTGTCGTCACGCCGTCGGGTGCTCATGTGCCACTGTCCGCTCTCGCCGATATTCGAATAGTTGACGGGCCGGGAATGATACGATCAGAGAACGCTCGACGAACTGGGTTCGTGTTCATCGACATCGCGGGGCGCGACCTGGGCGGCTATGTGGCCGAAGCACAAGAGGTGGTTACAGAAAAGGTCGACCTGCCTCCAGGTTACTCGCTGACTTGGTCAGGGCAGTATGAGTACATAGAGAGAATGCAGGACAGGTTGACGATCGTTGCTCCTGCAACCCTGCTAATTATCACGCTCATGCTTTTCTTGGCGTTCAATCGGGTGATTGAGGTCGGGATAATTCTTGCGGCGCTCCCGGTCGCATTGGCAGGTGGGGTTTGGTTCTTATGGTATCTTAACTTCGATATCTCAATTGCTGTGCTCGTGGGCTTCATCGCGCTGGCGGGAGTTGCCGTGGAAACAGCGATTGTCATGTTGTTGTACCTCAATCTTGCTTGGGAGAAACGTCGAGGGCTGGCGCAATCGGAACAGCGAAAGCTGACACGTGACGATATCGAAGACGCGGTGTTCGAAGGAGCCGTTCTTCGGGTTCGGCCGAAGGTAATGACTGTAGCCACGATCTTTGCAGCACTGATACCCATCATGTACGGCACCGGTACAGGCTCTGAAATCATGCAGCGGATCGCTGCGCCGATGATTGGGGGCATGGTGACAGCGACCCTTCTTACGCTTTTTGTCATTCCCGCAATATTCGTGATTTGGAAACGGCTCGCGCTCAATCGCGTGAACCGAGAGATCTCCCACACGATCCAGGAAGTGCCCCCTGCGCTTCCGGCAGAATAATACCCACAACCTTGAAACAGGAGCATCTGATGAAAACTTTGACTGCAATTTTGGCCCTATTGGCCGTGTCTACAACATCCGGCATCGCGCAAACGAACCACGGCATGGACCATTCCAACATGCCCATGTCTTCCGAACAGATGGAAGGTGCGGTCCACGCAAAGGCTTTGGTGAACTCAATTGGCGACGAAACCGCTAACGTCAGCCATGATCCGATCCCCGAGATCGGGTGGCCCGCGATGACGATGGATTTGCAGCTTCTTGAGAATGCCCAGATGATGGGTGAGATCAGCGCAGGTGACGAAGTCACACTGATGTTGGTCAAAAGCGATGATGGTATGTATGCGATCGGCGCGATCATGAAAAACTGAGTCTGTTGATGCGGCAGCTATTCACCAATGATGTGATTGTTCGCCGTTTCAACGACTGTAGGAAATTCTATGAACTAAGAGAAATGGAGTAGGAGCCACTCAAGAACCAAATCGTATTTCAACGATCTGTGGCTCTGCTCATAAGTTATCAGTCCATTGTCGGTTAAAGGCGCTTTAAGCAATTCGTTGACTGATTGAAGCTCCAAAGCTCAGAAAATCTTCCGGCTATACTGATTGAACAGAGCAATCCAGGCAAGCAGTACACAAACTGCCAACGCTTCGGTATCTCCGGCCCGCGCCACTGCAGTTAAACTGCGCAAAATTCTGGAGCTACTTGCGCAGCCCAGTGGAAATCTGACCGACAAGCAAATCCCACCTAAAACATTTCACAATTGGAATGTGTGTACTACATTGTCGCCGAGATGACTTCACGCGGCCATTCAACGGACCAGCGTCGAATTGTCTGGGGCGTTGCCTTGTTGGTTTTTGCTTCAGTCGAAAACGCAGCGCGGAGCGGTCAAAATGAGGATATCTCCAGGGCGACGACTTGGGAAAACGATACGACATGACAGCTAACACAAGAGAGCACTGGGACGATGTCTATGGCGAGAAGTTTGACACCCAATTGAGTTGGCACGAGGATGATCCAGAGATATCGCTTGAACTCATCGAGTTGATCAGAGTGTCTAAGCCTTCATCCGTCATCGACATTGGTGGAGGTACATCTCGTCTTGCTGGAGCGTTGCTTGCGAAGGGGCTCCATGACGTGACAGTTCTCGATCTATCGCAGGTCGCGTTGGACACGGCCCGGGAAAGGTTGGGGCGCGCCGCTGAAACAGTCACTTGGATTTCTGCAGATATAACTTCTTGGGTCCCCGATCGCAGATATGACGTCTGGCATGATAGGGCGGTTTTTCACTTTCTCGTGGATACATCGCAACGCGCGGCCTATCTGGAAAGCGTGAAGAAAGGGGTAAAAATTGGCGGCCATGTGATCATTGCTACGTTTGCACTTGATGGGCCGGAGACTTGCAGTGGTCTCCCTGTCGCCCGCTATAGTCCGAGCGATATCGCCGTGCTTTTTGAGGAACACTTTGAACTCGTCGCGCATCGCCATCACCTGCACCAAACCTCTTGGGGGGAAAGTCAGTCTTTCCAGTTCAGTGTTCTCCGCCGCTGCGTTTGAGCCCACACCTGAAACTGGCCCAAAGCGGTACGCTTCCAATAAGCTTTCGGGGCATGCCGATTGTGTTCACAAGTTACGTTTGGCCCTCAAAAACTGGCAGAACCACCTTAGCGCACAAGCCGCCAGTTTCCCCGTTTAGCAATTCTATCGTGCCACCGTGCGACTGGATGATCGTACGTGCGATCGACAGCCCCAAGCCGGTTCCGCCAGTCTCTCGCGAGCGGGATGTTTCAAGCCGCACGAATGGGTCGAATACCGCATCGAGCATATGCTCGGGGATGCCGGGCCCCTGATCCTGGATCAATATTTTTGCCTCATTCCCCTCTTGCATGACTGAGACGTTGGCCCGGGCACCATACCGGCAGGCGTTTTCAATGATATTGCGCAGAGCTCGCTTCATCAGCATCGGCCGAAGCGTGACGGCCGGATTGTCTGCGACCGATACTTCAACCGTGTCACCGGCTTGCACAATGTCTTCGGTCGTTTTGGTTACGAATTCACCAATTGGGACGGTACTGGAAGGTTCGCGCGTGGCCACGCCCTTGGCAAATGACAGGGTGGAGTCCACCATCTCCTGCATTTCCTCGATGGTCTCGATCAGATGGTCACGGGTCTCCTCTTCCTCCACCAGTTCGGCGCGAACCCGCAATCCCGTCAGTGGCGACCGCAAATCGTGACCCAGCGCCCCCAATAGTCTGGTCCGATCGGCAACATAGCGAGTCAGCCTATCACGCATATGGTTGAACGCCTGCGTCAAATCTCGCACCTCGGTCGGACCAGAAACCGTCAGTTCCTGGACGTCTTCACCGCGACCAAACTGGTCTGCAGCCAGTGACAGGCGGCGCAACGGGCCGGTCAGCCGTGTCAGTAGAAACCAAATGGCTGCTCCAAGAATTAAAGTTGCAGTGAAACCGAAGCTGACGAAGGACTGCAAAGGCCATTGCAGAGGAGGGTTATGGAACCGGGTATCCACGTTGAGCCATTGATCGGTCGTCAGAGCGATCGACAGCTGCATTTCAATTGCGGAAACGTGATCACGCATCATTGCCATGTGCATTTCAGCCATTGTAGACGGAACACCTTCAACCGGCAGCATATCGGGAGAGAACTCATGCAACTCTACCCGGATGGGACGGTTTTCATAGCCTGGCAGAATTCTGCGGATTGTGTTTTCGACCGTCCCACCAGCGCTATGTCCGGTGTGATCGACTGCGGGCGTATCTGTAAGGCTGAAACGCACCAGTGGAGAACTTGCCGCCCGCAGGATCGCGTCGTGCATCTCGGGTGGAGCTTCTTCAATCAGCCGCGCGATGTTTGCGGCGCGTCCGGCGGTTTCCAGGCCAAGGGCCATGTGCACTGCCATTGAGCGTTCGTCGACGAACAGCCACAGGCTGACCAGTTGCGCGGCAGCCAGCGCGGCGATGATCAAAAGGATAAGCTGACCGCGCAGACTTTGGGCAAAGGCTTTCATCCCGTAAGCTCGCTCACGTCGGTCGACAGGCAATAACCGCCACCTCTTATCGTGGTGATGAGCTTCGGCCGCGTTGGGTCAGCTTCGATCTTGCGACGCAAGCGGCTGACCTGGTTGTCGATCGTACGGTCGAACAAGTGCGGGCTGCGGCCGGCGGTCAAATCCAGCAGTTCGTCTCGCGACAGGAGTTTGCGGGGCCGCTGCAGGAATACGGCCAGCAGCCGGACATCGGCGGTGGTCAGACTTTCTTCGGCCCCTTCGGCGGATATCAAGGTGCGACTGTCGGCATCCAGAACCCAGCTTCCAAAGGCGATCCGTTTGCCGCTCAGATCGCCAGCCGGGGGGACGGTGGTTTCGGAACGCCGCAGGATCGCCTTGATCCGGGCCAGCAATTCACGTGGGTTGAATGGTTTGGGCAGGTAGTCATCGGCGCCGATCTCTAAACCCACGATACGGTCGGTGTCATCGCTGAGGGCTGTCAGCATCAGGATCGGCGGGCCACCGGCCGCGGACAGGCGGCGACAGACCGACAATCCGTTTTCGCCCGGCATCATGATGTCGAGTACGATAAGATCAATCCGACCGGCCGCCAGTCGTGCGTCCATCTCGGTTGCGTCGCGCGCGGTACTGGCGCGCAACCCATTCTTTTCCAGATAGCGGCTGACAGCATCACGGATTTCGCGGTGGTCGTCGACAATCAAGATATGTGGTGCTTCAGTCATGGCGCAATCATAAGCCCCGGCGCGGTACAAATCCCGGCTTTTTTGTATCCCTTTGTATCAGTTGGGCGGGCTGCGACACAACGATACAAACCGGGTTGAGCAGGGGGGTGGTGGCGCGACCGAGGGCGGCCATATGCTTTGTGTAGAAACAAAAACCCGAGAGGTGAAAGTCATGAAACGTACCTTCACGCTGGCCGCTGGAGCCATTGCCGCGACTTTGATGGCGCTGCCCGCGCTTGCCGCCGGTCAGCATGGCAGCAGCGCGCAGATGCAGGGCCATGAGGGCGGCATGATGCAGGGTGCGCCCGGCGGCATGATGGGCGATCACGCAGGCATGATGCAAATGATGGTGAAAATGCATGGCCAGATGATGGGCGGCAACTGGCTGGCGGTTCTGGACATGGACGAGGACGGTCGCCCGAGCGAATCTGAGATCGCCGAAGGTCTGAAGGCCCGGATGCAGGCGCATGACGTCAATGGAGATGGCAACCTGTCGATTGATGAGTTCGAAGCGCTGCATTCCGGGATGATCCGCGAAACCATGGTGGACCGATTTCAGCATCTTGATGCCAATGGCGATGGCGTTGTGACCACAGGGGAAATCGAGAAAGGCGCAAAGACGATGTCGCCGAAACACGGCATGAAGGCCTCGAAACCTGTGACAAAGGCTTCTGAAACCAACAACTGAAACGCAACCGTGTAGCCGGGTCATCGCACTCGGCACAAACCACTGAGGAACAAAGCGATGATGGGCTATGGCGCTGGAATGGGGTTTGGAATGATCTGGATGTTGCTGATCGCAGTGTTGATCGTTCTGGCGATCGTAGCGCTGATCAAATACATCGCTAAGTGACCTCGGAATCCGTCACTCCCGTTTAGGGGTGGAGGGCTATGTCATAGGAGGAACGAAAGCTGGAGGGCCTGCACAGCAATAGCCGTTTGGTTTTCATCGCGGTTTTGATCGCGTTGCTGATCGCCACCATCTGGTTGTGGCTGTCTGGCGCGTTGGACGCAGGACTATCGCGCGAAGTCATTACTGCGTGGGTGGATTGGGCCGGCCCGTTCGGACCCGTTGTCATCATCGGCTTCATGACAGCCGCAGTGGTTGCCAGCCCAATCCCCAGCGCTCCGATCGCTGTCGCTGCCGGGGTGGCATATGGGCATGGGCTGGGAACCGCATTGGTTGCTATCGGAGCGGAGTTGGGGGCGCTGCTGGCGTTCCTGATAGCCCGTTGGTTGGGGCGCGACGCGCTGCGCCAGTGGTTCGGCGACAAGCTGGACTTGGGGTTGCTTGGATCGCAGAATGCCCTGATGTTGACCGTGTTCACCAGCCGCCTGATGCCTTTCGTTTCTTTCGACATGGTCAGCTATGCCGCCGGTCTGACCCGACTTCAATTTTGGCGGTTCGCACTGGCCACCTTGGCTGGACTCCTGCTGGCCAGTTTCGTTCTGGCCCATCTGGGCAGCCAGATTACCGAAACCGCGACAGGCGGCACCAGCCTTGCGGTTATCGGGCTTGGGCTGTTGACGGGGGCGCCACTTATCTGGTTGGCTTGGAAACGCAAGATGCCTGTTGGCTCTTCAGACCACGAATTGAGCCAGATCAATGCGACCGGTCCAAGCGGCCCTAAACTGTTGGAGAATGGAGGAAACCCTAAGTGATCCGCGCACAATGGATATCAACTGCGACACGGACGGCCCGAGCCATGGGCCGGCTGCAGGTCCTGTTGATCTGTGCGTTGGTGGTTTCGATGCTGATCTCTGTTGTGCCGTCCCATGCCGGGCATGACATCGCGAAGGCCGCCACCCAGGCCGAGCTTGTGATCGATGACAGCGGTGGGTATCCCGCGTCTCATCCATCAGAAGAATTAGACTGCTCAGTGCACCCGGGCTGCTATGCGATGGCAGTTATGGCGGCACCTGAATTGCTCTCGATGCGTATTGCTACGCCCGTGGCGCCAGAACGGTTCCGGCCACGCGCAAGCCTGCCGGTCGCACCACTACCACATCCGCCAAACCTGTCCTGAACGTGACCGGCAATGGCTCCGGAATCGCTCCGGGGTCTTGCCCAAGCCGTTGATTGCGGCCCAACTCAGTTCAGGACACTTACCATGCTTACCATTCTGTACTTTTTCGTCACGGGCGTGGTGCTATTCGCACTGTTGCGCCTGACCTGTGGCCCCTGTGTGATGGGGACACAAGAACATCATCCCGGTGTTCCGGTGACAACCCTTGGCTGGGCGCTCAGCCTGTTTCTGGCCGCAACCTACCTGCTGTGCGTGGCCTTTGACCTGATCTTTCCAAGTTTTGCCATGTACCGGGCTTGGATCGGCCTGATGCCCGGAATGACTTGGCTCAGCCTGCCCTCATTCCTGTTGGGACTGTTATGGGCGTTTCTCTACGGCTGGTACGCCGCGTTGCTGTTCGGCGGACTGTTCAATGTCTTTGCGGCTCGCACAAAACTCAACTGATTGAAAGGACAAAGCCATGAAGGCCATCGCTCTGACCCTGCTTTTGACGCCCTTCCTGATGGCCGTCATCTACCGGATTTTTCTGCACGTGCCCGCCAATGCGCGCGTTTCAGTTGACGAAAGGAAACCTAAATGACCCTGTTCAATCTGGCCGCAGGCCTGTCCGTCGCAGCTTTGACTGCGCCTTCGCTCACGCTGGCGGCAACCGTGTTCATTCCCGAAGGCAGCGCGGACTCGGTTCTGGTGATCGACTCCGAAACCGGCAAGACCGTCGAGCGGCTGCCGAGGCTCGTGGCGGTCCATGGGCTGGCCGGCGCGCCCGGCTTTAAGTACCTGGTCGCGGGCAGCTACGCAGAAACCGAGGCCACAACGCCACCAAAACCCGAAGGTATGTCCAAGGATGAACACGCTGCGCACCACGCCAAGCGCGATGTCACTGCGTTGCCCAAAGACAAGGGGCGGAGCCTGCTGACGATCCTTGATGCGGAAACACGCGAGGTCGTCCGCCAGATCGAGGTTCCAGGTGCGGTGCATCACACTGCGGTGTCGCCCGACGGGCGGTTCGCGGTGGCGACCCATCCGGGCGGTGACGGTATTTCGATCGTCGATCTCGATAAGCTCAGCTTCCTTGGTTTCGTAGCAACCGGGCCAATGCCCAACTATGCGGTATTCGCGCCTGACGGCGACAGGGTCTATGTCACCAATACCGGCAATGGTACACTTAGCGAAGTGGATGTCGTCAAAGGCTTCGTCGTACGCAACATGCCCGTCGGCGAAGGCCCTGAGCATCTTGTACTTAACGCCACCGGCAGCGCCGCCTTCGTAGCCGACAGTGATGGTGGCAAGGCCTTCCGCGTAGATCTTGCCAGCGGTTCTGTCACCGAAACCTATGACATTGGAGGCGAGTTGCACGGGATCGGCCTGTCCGACCGCGAGGGCGTACTGTTCGTGGCCGCCAAAGGCACCGACCGGTTGTTGTCGATTGATCTTGCTACGGGCAAACAGCGCTCGACCAACCTGTCACCGGCACCTTATCACCTGACGACCATACCGAACTCAGGCAAAGTGATGGTATCAAGCCGAACCGAACCGAAGGTCTGGATCGTCGATCAAGTCAGCCTGACGGCTATTACCGAAATGCCGATACTGGGTGAGGGCCACCAGATGGTTGTTCTGCCCTGAAGGACTGTGCCCGGCATTGCGTAATTAAACGGCTCTACGACCAAAGCTTAAACCAGGGAGCAGAACATGACAGAAGACCACGACATCAGAATCCACGCGAACGGCCCGACCGAGGTCGCTTACGTCTGCCCCATGCATTCTGACGTGCGTCAATCTGGGCCCGGCGACTGTCCCAAATGCGGGATGCACCTTGTGCCCGAGGGCGAGGTGGATGCGCATGCGCATCACCACCATTCCGCGCATCATGGCGCGACGGACGAGAACGGTGAATATGACATCGTTCCGACAGGCTATGACGGACCCGTATATACCTGCCCGATGCATCCGCAGGTGCGGCAAACCCATCCCGGGTCCTGTCCACTCTGCGGCATGGGGTTGGAGCTGGAAAGCGCGGCGATGGTGGACGAGGGGCCGAACCCGGAACTGGTGGATTTCACCCGGCGCCTATGGGTAGGTGCGATTCTGACGCTTCCACTTTTGGTTTTCACGATGGGCCCCTACGTTGGGCTGTCTGGTGTGCGAGAGATTTTTGGTGAGCGAACAACCCTATGGATTGAACTGATACTTGGCACTCCGGTTGTTCTTTGGTGCGGTTGGCCATTTCTGGAACGAGGGTGGAATTCGTTTCGCACCATGAACCTGAACATGTTCTCGTTGATTGCCATGGGGGTTTCGGCCGCGTGGCTGTTCAGCGTTGTCGCCGTATTGATGCCCCACATATTTCCGGACGGTTTTCGAGATTCAGAAGGCCATGTTGGGGTCTATTTCGAAGCGGCCGCAGTTATCGTTACACTTGTTCTGCTCGGGCAGGTGATGGAACTGCGGGCACGCGAAGGCACAGGAAAGGCAATCCGCGCTTTGCTGGACATGGCCGCAAAGACCGCCCGCATTATCCGCCCTGACAGCAGTGAAGAGGAAATTCCGCTTGAAGAAGTACAGGTAGGTGACCGCCTTCGCGTACGCCCCGGCGACAAGGTGCCAGTAGACGGCATTGTACTCGAAGGGCGCTCATCTGTTGACGAAAGCATGATCTCTGGCGAACCGGTTCCGGTCGAAAAGGTACAAGGCGAGCCGGTCACAGGGGCCACAATCAACGGCACCGGTAGCCTTGTGATCGAAGCAACCCGAGTGGGCTCTGACACAATGCTGTCCCAGATTGTCGAAATGGTGGCCAACGCGCAACGCTCGCGCGCACCAATTCAGAAATACGCTGACAAAGTGGCGGGCTGGTTTGTACCGGCGGTCATAAGTATAGCTGCGCTGGCCTTTATTGCATGGGCAATTTGGGGACCGGCTCCGGCGCTCTCCTACGCCTTGATCGCAGCGGTGTCGGTACTGATCATAGCTTGCCCGTGCGCGCTTGGCCTGGCCACTCCGATGTCGATCATGACGGCCACGGGGCGCGGGGCGCAGGCCGGAGTGCTGATCAAAAATGCCGAAGCGCTGGAGCGGTTCGAGAAGATCGATACTTTGATCGTCGACAAAACTGGCACGCTGACCATGGGCAAGCCAAAGCTTGTGGCTGTATTACCCGAACCTGGCCATGACGAGGTCGAGGTGCTGCGGCTGGCCGCAACGCTGGAGAAGGGCTCGGAGCACCCGTTAGCTGAGGCAATCGTCACAGGAGCCGAGGAACGTGGCGTAGCCCTGTCCGACGCCAGTGACTTCGAGGCGGTGACTGGTAAAGGCGTGAAAGGCACGGTGGATGGCCGCCCCGTCGCGCTCGGCAATCTGAAACTGGTCACCGATCTCGGACTCGAGGCGGCCGAACTGACGGCCAAGGCCAATGCGCGTCGGGATGACGGCGAAACGGTGATGTTCGTGATGCTTGATGGTTCAGTGGCGGGGTTGGTCTGCGTCGCCGACCCGGTCAAGGAAACAACACCAGCCGCACTCAAGGCGCTGCACGAACTGGGTTTCCGGATCATCATGGCGACTGGCGACAACGAACGCACTGCAAAGGCGGTGGCCGAACGTCTGGGTATCGATGAGATTCGAGCCGACGTACTGCCCGAGGACAAGGCCCGCATAATTCGCGAACTGCAGGAGAAAGGCGCAAAGGTCGCCATGGCGGGTGACGGAGTGAACGACGCACCCGCGTTAGCGCAGTCCGATGTGGGCATCGCCATGGGGACCGGTGCCGACGTGGCGATCGAAAGTGCAGGCTTCACGCTGGTCAACGGAAGCCTTGATGGCATCGTGCGCGCCCGTAGGCTGGCCCGCGCTACCATGCGCAATATCCGGCAAAACCTATTCTTTGCCCTGATCTACAACGCCTCGGGCGTTCCGGTGGCGGCGGGTCTTCTGTTCCCGCTTTTCGGCATCCTGATCAGCCCGATGTTTGCGGCCTTCGCTATGAGTGCTTCATCGATTTCAGTGGTGTTGAATGCGCTGCGATTGCGGGGGGCGAAGATTTGAGCACGCACGAGCATAGTACCCACGGCGCCAGTGGCGCGCTGAAGCCCGGATCAATCTCGCTGACCGGAGCCGTCGCCATGGGGACCGGCGTGATGATTGGCGCTGGGATCTTTGCACTTACCGGACAGATCGCCGGGCTGGCGGGGCCATGGTTTCCGCTGTCCTTCGTGGTCGGGGCCGTGGTGACGGTTTTCAGCGCCTATACCTATATCGCCATGTCCAACGCCTGGCCCTCATCAGGCGGCATCGCCATGATCCTGACCAAGGCATATGGGCCCGGGGCGGTTGCGGCGGCGGCCTCGCTGCTGATGGCACTGTCGATGGTGATCAACGAAAGCCTCGTCGCGCGTACTTTCGCGACCTATGCGCTCCGCCCGTTCAACATCGAGAGCGGACCGCTGGTGTCTTTGGTCGCTGTTGCGCTGATCGTCTTTGCCTATGCGGTGAACCGGTCGGGCAACCGGTCGGTGGGGTTGTGGTCGATCATCATGTCGGCGCTCAAGATAGGCGGGATCGCAATATTCGGCATCGCCGCACTTTGGGCTGCGGGCGGAACCTGGCAGGTTCAGGGCTCGGAACCGGCCGCGCCGCTGGGGTTCGTCGCCTCGGTAGCCCTGTCGATCCTCGCCTTCAAGGGCTTTACCACCATCACCAACAGCGGGGCCGAGATCGTCGACCCGCACCGCAATGTCGGGCGCACCATCATGATCTCGATCGCGATCTGCGCGGTGGTCTACCTGCTGGTCGCCCTTGCCGTCGGTGTCAGCCTGCCGCCCGAGCAAATCCGCGCGGCGCAGGACTATGCCCTGGCCGAGGCTGCCAGGCCGGTGCTGGGGCAGGGCGGGTTCTACCTGACCGTGGCGCTGGCGATGGTGGCGACGGCCTCGGGGCTGATCGCCAGCGTTTTCGCTGTGTCCCGGATGCTGGCGATGCTGACCGACATGAAGATGATCCCGCACAGCCATTTCGGCATGACGGGCAGCATCCAGTCTCACACGCTGATCTACACGGTCGTGATTGCGGGCCTGCTTGCGGTGTTGTTCGACCTGTCTCGCATCGCCTCGTTGGGGGCGTTCTTTTACCTGGTGATGGACATGGCGGTGCATTGGGGTGTCTGGCGACGCTTGCGCGGTCAGATCAAAGCCCGTGGATGGGTCTTGCTGACCGCCCTGGCGCTGGACTGCGTAGTCCTGACCGCGTTCACAATACTCAAGCTGCGCTCCGACCCGATGATCGTAGTATATGCCGTTGCTGGCATCGGCTTGGTCTTCGTCTATGAGCGCATCTTTCTCAAACAATGGATCATCGAAAAGGAGACAAATCAGCTATGACCCAATCAAATTTCGACGAAACCCGCGCCACACAGGAGACGACCGAAAGGGTCAGCTCTGACGTAACGGCCGAAGCGCCCAAAACCGAAGATCAGACGGCCAACGGTGCCAAGCGTAATTGGCTCCCGGTTGTCATTGCGATCGCGTTGGGCGCCGCTGTTCTGGGCTGGGAATACCGCGAGACACTCTATCCTTTGCTCAGTTCTCCGTTGCTGTTCTTGCTGGTCTGCGTGGGCATGCATTTCTTAATGCATCGCGGCCACGGCAAACACTGAGAACGGCGCCCTGTATGGCTGGCGGCTTTGCGGCAAGAACACTGCGCAACAAGGAGCAGCAACGGCCAACTGATCAGAACAAATTTGTAACCCAATAAGGAAGGGAAATTGCCATGTTAGCAAATCCAATTCGGAGAGCAGCAACTGAACTGCACCTGACGGCCGGTGCACTAACTGTAAAGGCATTGCACGGTGACACCGACGAAGATCACTCTGATGAATAGGGAATGGGGCATCGCGGTGAAGAAGAGGACCAAGGCGACTGATCCACCTCGTCCGAGTCCTATAATTCGATGAACCCGTCCTGACGCACAGGAGGAACAATATGTCTGAATTTTCTGAAAGACAGGCACCTTCAGAGCCTGAAACTCGGCGCGATTTCTTATACTTCGTCACCGGCGGTGCCGCCATCGTGGCCACGGGCGCGGCGGTCTGGCCACTTGTTAACAGCATGAACCCCAGTGCAGACATCTCCGCCCAAGCCGTTGTCGACATAGATCTTGAAGGTGTCGGACCAGGAACGAGGATCACTGTTAAATGGAAAGGCAAGCCGATCTTTATCGACCACCGGACTAAAGAGCGGATCGCGCTGGCGATAGCAGAAGACGATGCACCAATGATCGACCCGCAACCTGACGCCGAGCGCGTACAGCGACCGGAATGGCTGGTAGTTATTGGCGTTTGCACCCATCTGGGATGCATACCACTCGGGCAGGGCGGCAGCGAACCCACCGGAGACTGGGACGGTTGGTTCTGTCCGTGTCACGGTTCACATTACGACACGTCTGGCAGAATTCGGAAAGGCCCCGCGCCCCGCAACCTCGATCTGCCCCCTTACGAGTTCGTCACCGACACACGGGTCAAAATTGGGTGACGGCGCGGTGAACTTTGTTCAGAGGCGCGTGCCTCACCAAGTTCGTTTGTCAGTCCTCGAATATCCCTCGATCAGCGCCGCGATGCTATGTGGCGGAATTCGACATGTACCCCGCTTTCTGGAGTTTTCGAGAAGAGACCTCGCCGTCATGTTCTGAACGGAACAATTCTAATCGCTGCGCTCAACGTTTTCTGCTTCGCCCATGTTTAGACATGCCATCTTGCCTTTTGACAGGATCGCATCTGAATTGCGGGTTGAGAGGAAACGCTTTGGTCCTGAACAAGGTGCTATTTCAACCCCGTGTCAGCCGCGCGGCGATCGCGACCTGTCCCAGCGCGGCCAGGATCGCAGCGATGAACACGGCTTCGATGGCGATCATGCTGACCACCACACCGCCCACAAGCGGCGCCAGCGCCGCCGGGGCCGCAAAGCTGTTGAACCACGCGGAATAGGCCGGGCGGCGGTCGTCGGGCGAGATCTCCAGCAAATAGCCGAGATAGCCGATGGTCACCCCGTTCATCATCGCGCCGATCAGGAAGAACAGCACCGCGAAACCGGTCAGCCCCGAACCCGTGACCACAAGCAGCAAAACCAGCACCGGAGGTCCGAGACGCACCAGTGCCACTATCCCCAGCAGGCGCAATTTGCCCGCCTGGTCTCCGATGTGGCCCCAGAGCGGATTCGAGGCCAGCGCGCCGACAGTCTGCGCCGCCAACAGCGTTCCGACATCCGCCGCCCCGAGGCCGCTGCGGCTGGCGGCAACGACATAGAACGGCAACGCCATCAGCGTCGCTGCACCAAGCCATTGGAAGATCAGGAACAGCCGGAACCGGTGGTCCTGCCGCAGCGTCGAGAAACCTTCGCGCAGAAATCCAGACAGATTGGCAGGACGGTCCCGTGGCGCCCTTGCAGCGGTAGCGGGCTCACCCGCGGAGACAAAAAGCGTCGCAGAGACGATCATCAGCACCGCGCCGAGCCAGAAGATCAGCGCATAGGCCCTGAGCGGCGGCATCACGTCGAGCGCGTGTCGCAGAAAGCCCGCCACCAGAACCGCCAGAACACCGCCGCCGAAAAAGCGCCAGGCCAACATCCGGCTGCGGCGCTCGGACGGGATCGCCCGGCCGACGATGTCGTTGTAGGGCACCGCGACCACGCCGCTGACAAAGGCATAGACCGTCCACAATCCCAGCATCCCGAGCGCCAGCGGAACCGGAGGCCAATCGACCTGAGGCCAGTCGGCCCCCCACCACAGAAGAATACCGATCATCGCGACCGTGATCGCCCGCCCATAGGCACCAAGGGCGTAGAACGGCATCCGCCGATCGGTGCGCTCGGCGAGGTAGCCCACCGCGAACTGGGGCAGCAGCCAGCCAAGACGCAGGACCGTGCTGGCATAGCCCACGGCCAGCGCGCTACCGGTCAGCATATGCACCAGACTGGCCACCACCGTCGCGCTGTCCACCGCCGCCGACCCGCCCTGAAACACCGCACCAGCACCAGCGATGCGCCAAAATCTCGTGTCTTCGGGATTACGCCTTGCCATTCGCCGCCTCTGCCTCCGCCCGGGCGCGGCGGATGTCGATGCCGCTCTGCCACAACACCGTCAGGCCGATCCCGACCACCAGAAGGATCGTCAGCACATAGTTGAACAGGATCATCAGAAGGGCGGTTTCGTCCGGAACGCCAAGCACCTTGAGCGCGAACCCCGCCCCAAAGACAAAGCTCGCCGGGATGCGCACGAAACGACCCAGAACCATGGCGAACCCGGCAAACACCATCAGGAACAGGTAATCCCACGCGCTCAGCACCACGCCAACCGCCAGCCCGGCCCACAGGAAATGGGTTGTCGCCACCAGCTTACCCGCAATGGCTGCGGCAATGGCGGCGACGCGGCGGGCCCGTGCCTGTGGCCAGACGATCCCTTCACCGAGCGCGGTGCGCAGATACGCGCCATCGGCCCCGATGCGGGCGGCAGCCCAGTCGAAGAGTCGGCAGACCAGAGGGTCCTCGCTCAGAAGTGACGCGCGGAACCGGAACAGAACCCAAAGCAGGCTGCCGAAAAGCATCAGGTTCAACAGGCCCGCAACGCTCAATCCCAGCCGCAGGTCACCCTCGATCTGTGGAATCTGGCCGGCGGCGGCCACCGCTCCGGCAAAAAGGGCGAAAACGACGCCGTCGAGGAACCGGGCGATGATCGCGGTTGCAAGCACGGTCGCCATCTTCAAGCGGTCGAGCCGGGCAACCAGCCAGGCCCGGACCAGCGGGCTGATGCCGAGCGGGACAAGGACATTTGCGCCATAACCTGCCAGTAGCGCCCCCGTCAGCCGCAGGGTGCCGACGGGTTTCACGTCGAACAGGATCTGCCGCCACTTCCAGCCGCTCATCAGCTGCTCCAGCAGGATGGTGGCGGCAAGAATCGCGATCCAGAACATGTTGGCTCCGCGCAGGCCCTGCAGAAACAGCGCAAAATCGAGGCTGCCGTAGAGCGCAAACACCAGATAGAGCGCCAGGGCGGAGCCGAATATCGGCAGCAGCCACCGTTTCAGGAAGGTCCGCATTTGACATCCTCGCAACTACCAAGACCTCAATGTTTTAACCTCCGTATCATGATACGGTGTCAAGATGACGGTGACGGAGGGAGACCGCGATGCAACCACTCAAGATCGGCCAGGCCGCGCGCGAGACCGGGATAGGCGTCGAGACGATCAGATTTTATGAAAAGAAGGGCCTTGTCACTCAGCCGCCGCGCCCAATTGACGGCGGCGCGCGGGACTATGGTGGTGACACGCTTTGGCGGCTGAAATTCATATCCGGCGCTAAGAAGCTCGGATTTTCGCTGGCAGAAATCGCGGAAATTTTGGAGTTGCGCACGGCACCAAATACCGAGTGCGTCGCGATGCAGGCCAGAGCGCGCAAAAAGCGGGACGAAATTCAGGAACGGATCGAAGGGCTTGCACGGTTGAGGAACAATCTGGACGAGCTGATCGCGGCGTGTCCGGGGCGTGGTGGAATTCAGAACTGTTCGATCGTGGGCGCCATAGAACGCAGCAGTGAGAAATAGGCGCAATTCCGGCCTTGAACGGAGGGTAGCGGCGTTGCTTGCGAACCGGGTTATTGCCAAGCAGGACCCAGAACGGCAGGTGCAGCGAAAAAAGGAGAGCGAGGGTTCCGCTTCCGAGCAGAGTTTGCGCCAGATCATTGTGAGAAATCCCTGCGTCGCCCAGAAAGCCATATCTGATGAGTGTCGGAGGGTGACGGACAAGTCGGCCCTGTAAATGCGGTCCAGCTTTTATCCTACCGGTGCGATTTTATATCGGTTTAAGACAAGTTTACCCAAGAGGGAACATGACAATGAATAACCTGAGCCGCCGCCGCTTGATGCAAGGAGCCGCGGCAATTGCGTGCAGCGCGGCGCTTCCCGCCTTCGCGAAAACCGGTCCCTCAATCCATGTCCTGAAGGATCCGAATTGTGGGTGCTGCGGATCGTGGATCAAAATCATGCGGGCGGAAGGTTTTGAAGTAGGCGTGGAAAACAGTGCTTGGGAGGCCTTGAACGCTTACAAAACCGCCAATGGGATTCCGGAGGGCATGATGTCATGCCACACGGGTCGCGTGGAGGGCTACATGATCGAAGGACACGTCCCATCCGCTGACATTCGGCGCCTGCTGGGCGAACGCCCGAATGCTGTCGGACTGTCGGTTCCGGGAATGCCTTTCGGCTCACCGGGCATGGGGCCGGAAAGTGAACGCGAAGCCTTCGACGTCTTTCTGATCCGCAAGGATGGAACCACAGAGGTGTTCGCCAGCTACCCGGCCGCATAATTTCCCGATGGCGCTGGCAAGATCCTGACAAACACGGCGCTCGCTTCTGCTGCCTGGTTTACGTGACATTCTTCACGGCAAACCAGTTGATCCGTGACTTCACGCCTGCCTTGTCCTACCGGGCAAGTTCCAGCCTACGGTGAAAAAATACCTGCGTCCGCAAAGCCTGATGACCGGCTTTGCGGACAAAACCGACATCCCGGTCGCCGTATCAACCGCAGCATTTGTCGCCCGCCTGAATTGGCGGGCATGGGGCCGATCCGTAGGAACAGTAGACGCAGCAATCGCCGGGAAGTGGCTTCAGGACTTTTCCGCAAGATGTGCATTCGTAGAACCACTGGCACGCGTCTGTTGGCATCGTTTCAGGCCTTGAATGTCCACATTCCGGGCAGATGATCGTGCTGACAAGGTTCGGGTGCTTTTCACTCATGGCGTCACATCAAGGTTATCAGGAAATCATTTATTCGGATTTCGTTGAGCACGATAACCCAAGCGATGGCCGTCAACGCAAAACTGCCTGTCAGCCACCATTTGAAGCGGTCGAGCGAACCACGGCGATACGCGACGATGCCAGAGAGAAACAGCAGGGCCGTCGAACCGCCGAGCACGTAATAACTCGCGGCGGCGATCTTGCCGAATACGGCCAGCCAGCTCCCTCCCAAGCCAAGCAAAATCAAGGCCATCGGCAAGATGCAGCAGGTCGCAACGCCAAGTGCGGTAAACGATCCAAGAAAGCTTGCGCCAACAAACTTGCTCATGGTCAGCTTTCTCCGGCTTTGACGAACTCGAGCGGAAGCCGGTTCGACTTCCTCGATTTTTGCTTCGCGCGGTATGTGAAATTCGACATCATGACCGACAACATGCACCCTGTAGTAGCTACAGGTTCAAGGGAAAGGTCATCACATGATTGCGATTGGCGAAGCGGCGAGATTGACCGGTCTGTCGGTCGAGACGATCCGCTACTACGAACGGGAAGGCATAGTCGAGAAAGCCGGTCGAACCGCCTCGGGACGCCGCGCATACACGGAACGGGAAATCTCCGAGCTCAGATTCATCAAACGCTGCCGCGATCTTGGCTTTACCATTCAGGGTGCATGCGCACTTCGCGAATTGTCCAAAGCGCCCGAGCAAGCTTGTCGTGACGTCGAAGACGTCGCAACAAGACATCTCGACAACGTCAGGTCAAAAATCGCCGCCCTCCAACGGTTGGAGCAAGCACTGGCAGAACTTGTGCAGACCTGCACCGAGGGTACGGCCTCATGCCCCCTGCTAACGGCGTTGCTCAACGAGCCTATCGCCAAAGAAAAAATAAACGACACCTAATTGCAACGCCCGGAAAGGATCGAATCTGGCCAACTCAGTTTGCGGAAAGACTACAATGCGGCTCAAATCCGGCTCGCTCATCATTACCCACCCCATGCCCGAACTCTCTGCCTGTCCTCATCGCAGGCGAGAGTGACATTCCTGAATTGCTCATGGGTGACATTTGAGCTTTGCGGCTACAGATTGCGGAAGCATAAGTGAAATTATGTTGAGTTCTGCGATCTCAAGGCAATCTTTCTATCCTCGGGACCAATTTCTCAAAGACGAAGGCGCGCTGTGGGGGAAAGCTCTACCACCTTCAGCCCACCGTCAGATGCAACATTTACTTGCCCATTGTCCCATGCACAGACAAGCACCACTGTTTTGCCAGTATGGGAATCCCGCACCTCATTGAGGCTTTGTCGCAAAATTCACTAAAGTAGGAAAGCGGGTGCAATACACCCTTTCATCTAAGTGTATCCTTTTCGAGGAAAGACCAGCGTCGTCGCCAAAAACACCGCAGCCGAGACAATAAACGCTGTGGATGCCGAACCAAGCGGCTGAAACGGACTGTTCCCAGTTGCAAAAACATAGATCATGGCTAGCAGCCCGCTGACTTGCGTGAGGATAACGCCCGTGGTGCTCACTTTTGGCCAAACGGTACCGAGCAATGGCCACAGCGCCAGTGTCGCGATCGATGCGCTTAAGGTGACCAAGGGAAGGACCGTTCGAGTACCGAACTCAGTCACAGCAATCGAAATCGCCAGGGCCATAATGAGCAAAACCAGAACTCGCGAAATCGTGGTATTATGCACTTCGTCGCCAGACTGGGTTGTTTGTGACAGGAAATCGCGCGACAAGATTGATCCGGACGTCAATACAATGCTGTCAATCGTGCTCATGGCGAGAGCAAGAATAGCGACGATAAGAATAGTTCCACCGACGGGCCATAGCGCACTCAACGCGGCCGGTACCAGGCGATCCGGATCAATTTGAACATCGCCAAAGTGCACCGTCGCGGCCATCGCCGTAGCTAGAATGCAGAGTACGACAACGAAGTAGGACAGACAGCTCATGGTAGCGACGTACTGGATTCGAGTTTCTTTTCGCGCCATCAACAGGCGCTGGAACATGTGCGGCCAGAGAAAGAACGCAAATGACCAGGACAGACAATTATCTATGAAGGGCGGTAAATTGCTTGCGGAGAATACAAGTTTGTCTGGCATTGACAGGCTAATTTGAGTGAGCACCTCAAATACTCCCCCCTGCGCACTGATCAAAACAAAAGCGGAGGCAAGTAAGAAAATAAGGATGATGATGCCCTGCAGAACATCGCTCGCGACAACGGCTCTTGCACCGCCAAAGAAAACGTAGATCGCAATAGCGAGCGCACAACTTATCACTCCAGTTTCAAACGGTATTTGACCGCCGGAAACTCCGGCGAGAATTTTGCCGACGCCGACAATCTGCGCGGCTAGGAACGGGAGTAGCGACAGAAGTCCCAGCAGGGCGGCCAATAATTGAACATTGCGGGATCCGTAGTGACTGCCGAAATACTCTGCCTGGGTGACAATTCCACCTTGGCGTCCTTGCTTGGCGATCGTCGGCCCAAAGGACCAAACGAGCGCCGACGTCATTAATACTGCTACAAACATCTGCGAGAATAGAACGCCGCCAGTGTAAAATAGCGCTGGGGTTCCAGTGACTGCGAGAGCATTCACGGCGGAGGCAACGAGGGTGGCCGTCAGGGCAAACATGCCGATATCGCGGTCAGCGAGATAATAGCTCTCGATCGTTCCGCGGCGCTTCGCTCTCGCCCAAATAGCAACGCCGATATGAGCCAAAAAATAGGCCGCCAGAGCGTAGCTTGTAGCGGCACTCATAGGCTTGGACCTCCAAAGCATGCAGGGGTTTCCCCAAATTGCTTCTGATGGGCCCTCAAAATTTGGTTGCAGCTGCCGAACCCAGGTTCAAGCAAGATGACAGTTTGAGTCGCCTCAGCTATCCCGGCTAGGTGCTCGCGCGAACGATCCAACCGCCGGAAAGGAAGAAGCCGTGTCAGATTGCAGTCTCGATTTGCTTTGAAGAGTTTGAACAATCTCAAAATACTGTTTCGCTGGTTTCGATGCGGTTTGTAGATGATTTTGGCTCTGCAAGATTGAAACTCATATCATCCTCGGCGGTTTGCACGGTTCCAACTTATCTTACAAGAAGCTTGCATGGTTTCGGGTCAGCCAGGCAACTTCACGTCTCTTGGCGCCATGCTGGTGTAACCCGTCAGACGATCGTTAAGGTGCGGTGCTTGCGGTCCGTCTCAAAGATATTGATCTGGCTCATCGATTTACACCCCGAATTCGGTCCGCAATATCCGCCAAAGCACATCCAATGAGTCAAAGCGGTGGTTTCTTCGGCGCGCGAAACAGATATTCCATTGAATTTCGGTCTGAGTGGTAACCTGCTTAAGGCGTTCAAGTTTTGCATGTTCCACAAACGCGTCGGTCATGCCGCCACAGACAATGTCGCATCGGCACGCCAAATCGATGAGCATCCCATAATCGTCGCATTCGATCTGAGGGAGTCGCTCCGCAAGCTCCCAGGCTTGGGCATCACCTCCGAGGATTTCTGCAAACGTTGCGCGCCAATGCTTATGCAAAAATGGCGCCATAAGAGGCCGTCGAAAGAGTTTGTCTAAAGGTACCGGTGCTTCTGCGTGAATAGGATGCTCTGGTCGCGCCCAGAATGAAACGGGCCTGCGGTGTGCTACCTGGATCTCAAGGTCACTCAAGTCCGGTGTATGGGTAAGGTCGCATACGGCAATATCGATACGGCCGCTGCGCAGAGCTTCGAGCGGCTCTTTGGTGGCCCTCACATCGATCCGGACCCGCAGGTCCGGCATTTCAGAAAGGAGTTTTTCGAGGCTGGGGGAAATAATGGTTCGCGTCGTCAGTGGCCCACACCCGATCGCAAGAAGACTTGCGCCTTCATCGCGCAAAGCCGCGACGCCGCGTTCAAAGGAATTCCCCGCCGTGTCCAAATCGGATAAGAGCTGAAGAAACTTTTGCCCGGCTTCAGTCAGTGTGGTGCCGTTTCGGCTGCGTTCGAATAGACGTTTTCCTGCATAATCCTCCGCCTGCGAAATCCGACGGGACAATGTGGCTGGCGAAACCCCGGCAGCTGCGGCTGCTTCACGAAATCCTCCCACTCGCGCGAGAGCTTTCACGGCAACGGCCAATTTCGTGTCAATCATGTTTGTTGCCCTTCGGCGGCCACGAATACTGTGACGAATTTCCAAGCGACAATCCGGGGCCGCAATCTCGATTTCAGAAGTTTATACGCTCGTTCCGAAAAGTGAAACCTTGGCTGCAAGCTATCGCAACGACAGCTCTAATACGCAACGATAAGCTGTGTCGCGCTTCTAGAAGTGCGCTTAAAACGGCAATTATGGTGAGTTTGGTATGAGACGAATTTTCCCCCTGTTTTCCGCTTTTGCGGCGCTTGGTTTTTCTGCCGCGGCAGCGCAAGAAGATACACGCCCTAATTTCCTGATCCTGATCGCAGACGACATGGGTTTCTCGGACGTTGGTGCTTTTGGCAGCGAGATTGAGACACCGAATATTGACCAACTCGCAGCTCAGGGGATGTTGTTTACCAATTTTCACGTTGGTGCATCCTGTTCACCGACACGTACAATGCTCATTAGTGGTGTAGACAACCACCTGGCGGGTCTGGGCAACATGCTTGAGATCCAAGCCGATAACCAATTTGGTAAGCCGGGGTATGAAGGACACCTCAACGACAGCGTGGTGACGGTTGCCACGTTGCTGCGCGATGCCGGCTACCACACTTATATGGCCGGGAAATGGCATCTGGGGCATGACGAGGATACCATAGCCTATGCGCGTGGATTTGATCGTTCCTTTATGCTGGGCGAAAGTGGGGCGGACAATTGGGTTGAGCAGCCCTATGCGCCTTTTTACGAGCGCGTTCACTACTACGAAGACAACGAACTCGTGTCTTTGCCCACTGAAGACTATTTTTCAACAGAGCACTACACCGACACCATTATCGACTATATCGACAGCAACATAGATGATGGAAAGCCTTTTCTGGCTTGGGTGGGCTATCAAGCGGTGCACTATCCCCACCAGGCCCCAAAACCCTACATCGATAAATATGATGGTGTCTATGACAGTGGTTTTGCCGATTTACGTGATAAACGGCTGGAGCGCCAAGTGGAACTTGGCGTTGTTTCTCCGGACGTAGCGCTCGATGCGGCAATGGACAAAACCAGCTACGACCCTTGGCGGCTTGAGGATTGGGACGCGCTGTCCGGCGAAGAGCAGGCTTTCCATGCCCGCCGGATGCAGACCTATGCAGGTATGCTCGACAACATGGACGAAAACATTGGGGAGATTTTCGCATATCTCGAGGAAAAGGGTGAACTGGACAACACTGTCATCCTGTTTTTGTCTGACAACGGCCCTGACCCCAACCAACTGACGCTCTCACCGGACTACCGAGAGTGGTATGAGGCCAACTATGACACTGTGTGGATGGAGGATTACCAAGGCGATTTTTCGTCGATGGGACAGCAAGGTGTCTACGCGGACTACGGTCCGAGTTGGGCAGCAGCTGCAGCGACACCGGCCAGTTATTACAAAACGTTCTCGACAGAAGGGGGCCTGCGTGTTCCGCTGATTGTGCGTTACCCCGAAATGGTTGCCGCAGGCACGAAGGTTGAAAGCTTCGCGTTTGTCCTGGACATTGTCCCAACTCTGCTTGAGCTGGCAGGCGTTGAGACACCAGGTTCGACCTACCAGGGTCGCGAGATCAACCCACCCAGTGGGATTAGTATGGTACCGGTCCTGACAGGTGCGCTCGATACGGTCCGTGATGAAGACAATCCAGTCGGCTACGAATTGGCCGGTTCCAGTGCCGTGTTCAAAGGGCGCTACAAGCTGTCCCAAAATCCACCGCCAAAAGGCACAGGAGAATGGGAGCTCTATGATACCATTGCCGATCCGTCCGAGATCAACAACCTGGCTGCAGAGATGCCGGACCTCGTCGCAGAAATGCAGGCGTTCTTTGATGAATACGCCGAAGAGGTCAATCTCGTCCCGGTGCCCGAAGGCTACAACCCGCTAGAGCAAACTGTAATCAACGCCCAACGAGGTGGTGGCTTACATTGAAGCCCATGCAGCTTTCCAGGTCGTTTGAATTCTGTGGCGAAAGATCGTCGATCTGGTCAGGTTCGGGGTGTTCAAGCCTGACCAGATGTGGCCAGTTTTTCAATCTCATCTCGTAGGCAAAGTGGGACATATGTTTCGGCTATTCTCTAGTGTTACCCTGATTGGCTTCTTGCTTTTGGTCGGGCCGTTGCATGCGCAAGTCGCGGCAACCTCTTCATCGGAAGCACCGGCAACGGTAACCATTCCCGAAGGCCTAACACCTGAACAGGTTGATGGTCTGGTCGCACGTATGTCGGACGATCAGGTCAGATCAATCCTGCTGGAACGATTGGATGCGGTTGCTGAAAAGAATGCCGCCGAGGCGGAAGAACGCGAAGATCCCATTACCGAGATCAATGAGATCTGGGCTGAAATGGTGGCGTCCTGGACCCATGTCGTTGTCACTATTCCCAATATTTTCAGCGCACAGGCACATGCGGTCGATAACTTCATTGGTAAGTTCGGTGGCAATGGCGCGCTCGTCCTGATCGGCCTTATAATCAGCGTTTTGGTCGTTGGCTTCATTGCCGAGAAACTGTTTGGCCTGCTAACGCGCAAATGGCACGCAAAGCCCGACACTGCGGACGAAAACGATTTACGGGGCGCTGCAAGGTACCTGTTCATCCGGTTTTGCCACGAGATCGCAGGCCTGGTGGTCTTTTACGTCGTTATCCGAGCCATCGGTCGCGGACTTCTGACGCCCGAGCAGGTCACTTACGCCGCGCCGTTTGTCTTCTACCTCATCTGGATTCCCCGTCTGGGTGCGGCGGCGTCGCGGTTTATTCTTGCCCCGAACAAGCCAGAATACCGCCTGGTCAATACCGACGATCGCTGGGCGAAGTACCTGCACCGCAACTTGATCGGCCTGCTGATCCTGATTGGCTTTACCTTGTTCCTGCTGCACTTCAACCGGTTGAACGGCATCACCGGTGGTGAGACTCGTATTGGCTTCTGGCTCAATGCCGCGATCCACATCTATATCGGCGTCATCGCCTGGACCGCGCGCGAAGGTCTGTCGCAGATGATGTTGGGTACCGACCCTGATCATACGAAGTTCGATGAAGAAGTTGCGCACTACTACCCCTACTTTGCGATTGGTGTGTCTGCGGTGATCTGGCTGCTGGTTGAATTCCTGGCTGCACAGCGCGATCCGGCGATCCGGGCCATCCTGCTGCAAGGCGCGCATTTCACCACCATGTTCTGGCTGCTGATCGCGCCAGCGCTGGATACCTTGATCCGAGGGCTGGTGCGTCACCTGCAACCCCCGATGCTGGGCGAAGGTCCGGTGGCCGAGCAAGCCTATAAATCGACCAAACGCAGCTACATCCGCATTGGGCGGGTGCTGGCGGGCATTCTGGTGATCCTGATGATCGCCAAAGCCTGGAATCTGGACCTGCAAGAAATTGCGGGTGGCGGTGAAGAAGACGGCAGCCGGGTGATTCAATTCTTCATCATCATCGCGATTGGCTATATCCTGAATGAGCTCGTCTCGCTGTGGATCAACCGTCGTCTGGCGAAAGAGATGACCGCGGACCAAAGCCCGGATGAAGAGGCAGGCGAAGGCGGTGGCGCAGGTGGCTCGCGGCTGGCCACGGTTCTGCCGCTGCTGCGGGTCACCGCGCAGGTTGCCATCTCTGTGATCTTCGTGCTGCTTGCTTTGGGGGCCCTGGGACTGGACATCACACCGCTGCTGGCTGGTGCAGGTATCCTGGGTCTGGCCATCGGGTTCGGCGCGCAGAAACTGGTCTCAGATATCGTGGGCGGCATCTTCTTCCTGATCGATGATGCGTTCCGCGTCGGAGAATATGTCGATGTGGGCGGCACCACGGGAACGGTCGAAAAGATCTCGATCCGCTCGATGCAGCTGCGCCACCATCGCGGACCGGTTCACACCATCCCCTATGGCGAGATCCAGAAGCTGACCAACTACAGTCGCGACTGGGTGATCATGAAGCTGAAATTCACCGTGCCCTTCGACACCGACCCCAACAAGGTCAAGAAGATCTTCAAGAAGATCGGTGCCGAGATGATGGAAGACGAGACCCACAAGGACGGCTTCCTGCAGCCCTTTAAGTCTCAGGGCGTCTTTGACTTTGACGATGTGGGCATGATCATCCGGGGCAAGTTCATGGCCAAACCGGGCAAGCAGTTCACGCTGCGCAAGGAAATCTTCAACCGGGTCAAGGCCGCGTTCAAGGAAAACGGCATCGACTTTGCCCGCCGTGAAGTGCGCGTTGCGATCCCCGGTCTGGACGAAGCGGAGCAATTGACTGGAGAGCGGAAGGCAGCCGTTAGGGCGACTCAACAAGCTTAGTAGCAGAGCAAAGAGCGTCGTTGGCTATGCGTGATTATTGCAGAATTGTCGGCGCTGGCGGTGGTTGTCCGTTGTCAGGGATTTTGGGACAGATGGCTGCCTGAGTTAAGAGAGGATCTGGCGCATCTGGTTGGATTGATTATGCGGCGGCAACGCTCGACGGAATAGAAGTGGCGCACATGATCCGCAAAGGTCAAATCATACCAGGACTCTGCCCATTTCAGCAGTTCGCTGAGCTCGCCACATGACGCACAAGCGATTGCTGAAATAACTCAACGGCCTCAGATCTTTGCAACAAAACCGCGTTGGCCGCGCGTGGCGTCGACGGCTTTGCGAGTGGCATGCCCGGCTTTGGGGCTGCCCTCACCTATGACGATATCTGGGATGTTCTCGCCTACATAAGGTCCACTTGGCCTGAGCGCGTTCAGGAAATTCAAGCGGGTCGCAATCCACCACATAACTAAGGATGGCTATCGTTACCGCGTGGCGTGGGTGCGTAACTCCCGCGTCCAGTTTTGACGAGCAATCCCTGTTCGGATAGGTCTTTGAGTGCCCGATAGCAGGCTTCCTTTGTTAGTCCGATCTGGCTGGCGAACTGTGTGACCGATCCGGTTAGCTTGCCTAACGCTACTGCCAGCAAAACTCGCTCATTTGCAGATTTCACCGCATGTAGCGTCAAAAGTTGGCGGTAGTCCTGCACCTGCATTGCTAGTCGTTTGGTTATCCCCTCCGAAAATGCGCTGTCGTCCTCTAGGCGCAACAAAATGGCCCGTTTCGACACCCGAACAACTTCGGATGAACAGGAACAAATCGCATCGCAGTGGTAGTGATCCGAATAGATGGATGCTTCGGCAAACATGTCGCCAGGCTGGGCGTTATGGATGGTGACAGCGTTTCCAGATTCCGTAACTCGGGTAAGGCAGACGTTGCCCGATTTGATGAAGAAAATACCATTCGTCGGGTCGCCTTGCCGGAACACGTGGCCACCTTGGGCGTAACACAGGTTAGATAGAGAATTCACGTGTAATACATCGAACGGAGGCGGCAACATGTGATTTCAATCATATTTGTTTCTTTGTTTGCGGTGTAGCAAATCTCGCATGCTAACTGCAACAACGGACGTCTCATGATCAAATCAATCCTGTGCGCCACAGTCGCGCTTTTGGCTGTTCCTGCAACAGCCCAACACTTTCATCATGGCTCAGGTGGCCCCATTGAAACGGGTCAGTCCGCATTTGCCGCCTTGGCTGAAATCGTCCAAATTCTGTCGGATGATCCCGGCACCGACTGGAGCAAAGTCAATGTTCAGGCGCTGCGCGATCACCTCGTGGATATGGAACTGGTCACGACAGAGGCGAATGTGCGTACTAGTAGTGAGGGCCGGATCGTCGAATTCCACGCTTTCGGCGAGGGCCATGTTGCCGATGCTGTAGAACGCATGGCGCTGGCGCATTCGCCCATGCTGGAAATGGCAACCGGATGGGCGGTGACTGCTGAACCCTCGGCGAACGGAGCAACGATGCGGATCGAAGTCGATACAGATCAGGAATTTGCCCGCGCCCTCGGCCTCGGATTCTTCGGCGTCATGACTATCGGCGCCCACCATCAGGCACACCACTTACAGATCGCACTGGGCGAAGATCCACATCACTAATACGACAACCAAAAGCATTCATTAGTACTTGTGTGGCGAATTCGAACTTCGTCCCGCATTTTGCGAATTCAGGCAGCCTTTGATTTTGCGCTCGCAGGGAACGGCATGTGTAGATAGCTCCCGCATAGCAAGACATTTTTTGAAAGTAATTTCGCACTGGTCAGAAGCAGACGTGTGTCCGGCCTGTTTGTGCAGCACACGCGGCTGCTGGCCTTGATGGTTTCCGCGACCAAGTCCCATACGGGTATTGCGGACAACTAGTGTCCTTGCCGTTCGACGGGGTGTCTTGGCTGGCGGGCTGACTGTTCTCCATCATTTCAAGGGTCTTGCTGTCTCGAGTATTCCCTTCTTGTTCTCTTAGATCGGGTGGGGACGGTAGTATTCGCTCTTGGTCAGCACAGCCCAGACGATCCGCGCTGTCTTATTGGCCATGGCGATTGTCGCCAAACGGGGAGGCTTGCGGGCGAGCAGGTCTATGGCCCATGGATCGACACGGTCGGGGTTCACCTTCATTTGCCGCAATCGCGCCGTCATACCGGTCACCAAGAGGCGCCGGATATATCGGTCGCCCATCTTCGTGATCCGCCCCAATCGTTCCTTACCACCACTGGATCGGTTGAGCGGCGTCAGGCCAAGCCAGGCTGCAAACTGTCTGCCGTTCTTGAACTGCTTCGCGTCACCGACGGTTGCAACAATTGCCGATGCTGTCACGGGTCCAATTCCTGGGATCGTGCGCAGCAACATCACGCGCTTGTCCAGTTTCGAATGCAGGCGCATGCGCACCTCGTACCAACGGAGGCGGAGATGCATGGCAACGAGTTGATGACTCAGCTGCTTGAGAACATCCATCGCAATTTCAGGCAGGTCTGGTTTGTCACCATCCAGAAGGCTCTTGGCATACTTCACGGCACTTCCTGTACCCTGCGCTATGATAATGCCAAACTCGACCAGCAGGCTGCGTAACATATTGCTGAGCTGTGTCCGTTGGCGGACTATCAGATCGCGAGCACGATGGAGAAATAGGACCGCTTGCTGCGCTTCCGATTTCGGCGCTACAAACCGCATTGTTGGGCGCGTCACTGCCTCGCAAACCGCCTCAGCATCAACCGCGTCAGATTTGCCGCGTTTCACATAAGGCTTCACGTAGTTGGCCGGGATCAGCCGAACATCATGGCCCAGCTTTGAGAGTTCTCGTGCCCAATGATGACTGGACCCGCATGCTTCCATCCCCACCAAACATGGCTCGAGTTCATCAAAGAAGGCGACAAGTTGGGCGCGCCGGATCGCTCGATTGAAAACGACGGTGCCATCCGCAGTAATCCCATGGACTTGAAAAACATGTTTGGCCAGATCGATGCCGACTGTTGTAACTTGCATTGGGTAGCTCCTTTCCTAGCAGTGATACACAACTGCAGTATGGCGCATTGCGACGCCGGTTGGAGCAGGAGCTATCCACCCCATCGGGTTCGACGGGCCGCGCCGCAGCATGGAGACTATGGGGTGTAGGTCCGGAAAGGGCTGTCAACGATATCGCTCCAGGTCTCCTGCAGTTCAGATTTTGTGTGGGTGCCGATGGCCGCGAAGAGCCTGAAGCGGCCAAAGAGCTGAGGCCTGCGTTAATAGCCAGTCGGGCTGGCCAATGTCGGGCGACGCTCGGATCTAGCTAGTCTGAAAAGCAAAGAGAGCCATTGATCCAGATCGCGTGCCACCGCATCTTTGCATGGAACCAGTGAAACGTACGCACAGGGCATAGGACATAAATTGAAGACAACTGTCGGAGATTGGACCGAAAGCTTTCTTGGCACGAGGAACCTACCTCGGCGGGTCAGGGATAAGCTTCTACTTGAAGCACGCGTGGTTTCATACAAGCAGGGCCAGCAAATTTTTGGACCCGACAATATCCCGGACAGTCTGATGTTTTTGCATGCCGGCCGCATACGCGTTTCCCAAAGCTCTGATGCCGGGCGAGAAATCGTGCTGTATCGCGTTGAGGCTGGAGAGAGCTGCGTGCTGACCACCGCCTGCATGCTGTCCGAGGAAGCTTATAATGCTGAGGGAATTGCCGAGACCGACGTTACGGCTATCACATTACCTAAAACTTCATTTGATCGGCTGGCTGCTGAAGAAGACAGTTTTCGCGGTTTCGTTTTCTCGGCCTATTCTCGACGGTTGATTGATCTTCTGCGCGTGGTCGACGATGTCGCCTTTGGCAGAATGGACGTTCGACTGGCAGAGCGCCTTTTGGCGCTGGGAGAAGGTCACTCCGAAATCCAGGCGACGCATCAGGCTTTGGCAAACGAGTTAGGGACAGCGCGTGAGGTCGTTTCACGCATACTGAACGATTTTCAAAAGCGCGGACTTATCCGTCAGACGAGAGGGCGGATCACCCTCCAAAACAAACCTCAATTGGAGCGTTTGGCGGACAGCGCATGAGTTTTTGCGTTAGGTGACATTGTCACTGAAGAGCAAGGTACCGGTGGGTAATCAGTTTGCAACACGAACAACCGGAGACGCCTGATGGAAACCGCGTTTACGCCGATCGCCTCATTTGGAGGCGGGCTCGCAATTGGACTTGGATCCGTGCTTTTGATGCTCGGACTGGGACGCATCATGGGTGCGACGGGCATTTTGTCCGGTTTGGCATTCCCAGAAAACCGCGAGGAATTCGCCTGGCGAACAGCCTTGGTTGCGGGAATGATGCTCGCACCGGGTCTGATCTATGCTGCGACCGGTGCAATGCCTGAACTCACGGTACCTGTCAGTCCGACTATGATCGTGATCGGCGGTGTGATCGTCGGCCTGGGCGCCAGTCTCGGGTCTGGCTGCACTTCAGGGCATGGTGTTTGTGGACTATCTCGGCTGTCTGTTCGCTCTTTGGTGGCAGTGCCGACCTTCATGGTCACAGCTGCAGTCACAGTCTTCCTGATCCGTCATGTCTTTGGAGTGTAATGCAATGAAACTTGTCTTTGCTTTGTTTACTGGCCTGATCTTTGGTGTTGGTATCGCTATGTCGGGCATGATGGATCCGGCCAAAGTTTTGAATTTCTTCGATATTGCCGGGACGTGGGATCCTAGCCTCGCCTTTGTTATGGGCGGTGCGCTCCTGGTCACTTTCTTCGGCTACAGACTTGCCTGGCGGCAAACAACGCCGCTCTTTGGCGGTCGTTTTCAGATCCCAAGCGCGACGGCCGTAGACAAGCGACTGGTTGGTGGTTCGGCTCTCTTCGGCATCGGTTGGGGAATTGCAGGCTTCTGCCCCGGCGCTGCTATACCTGCACTTGGCACCGGGCGTTGGGAAGTCGCTCTCTTTCTGGTTGCAGTTCTTGCCGGGTTTGTACTGCGCAGGCTCCTTTTCCCGCGTCCTGTTCGGTCGGCGGCGTAGTCTCCGACTTCCCTCAACCTCCCAAGAGTACAATCAGATGACGTATCCCGTAAACATGAACATCAAGCCGGACGTTCAGGCCTTCTTCGATGAGGCGACGAACACCATCAGCTATATTGTGAAGGATCCAACCTCGAACTCATGTGCCATTGTCGATAGCGTAATGGACATTGACTACGCGGCGGGGCGCATCACTTACGATCACGCAGACGAGCTCGTCCACCAGATCGTAAGCCAAGATCTGAATTTGGAATGGATCATTGAGACCCATGTTCACGCCGATCATTTAAGTGCAGCGCCGTATATCCAAGAAAAGCTTGGGGGAAAGATCGGCATTGGTTCAAAAATCATGATCGTGCAGGACACGTTTGGGAGGGTCTTCAATGAAGGTACCGAGTTCCAGCGTGATGGCAGCCAGTTCGATCAGCTTTTCGAAGACGGCGATACGTACATGGTTGGCAATATGCAGGTGTTCACAATGTACACTCCCGGACATACGCCGGCTTGCATGGTACATGTTGCAGGGGATGCGGCTTTTGTGGGCGATACTTTGTTCATGCCGGATGGGGGATCAGCGCGCGCAGATTTTCCTGGCGGCGATGCAGCAACGCTTTACGATAGCATTCAAAAAGTCCTGAGCTTGCCGGACGAAACACGACTTTTCATGTGTCATGACTACGGACCAAACGGGCGAGAAATCGCCTGGGAAACAACTGTCGGTGATGAGAAAGCCCACAATATCCACGTTGGTGGTGGCAAATCAAAAGAAGAGTTCGTCAAGTTCCGCAAAGAACGAGATGCTCAGCTGGCAATGCCGAAGCTGATCATCCCATCACTTCAGGTAAATATGCGTGCGGGTGAGGTGCCTACGGACGTGGACGGCAACCCCATGCTCAAGGTTCCGGTCAACAAACTCTGATTTTGAAAGGATAAGAGCAATGGAAATCACCCAAATTTCCGACAACTTCAGTACTTGCGGTCAATTGGAGACCGATGACTTGGCGGAAGTCAAAACGCTCGGATTTCGCTCTCTAATCTGTGTGCGCCCTGACGGCGAAGAAAAGGGGCAGCCTACCTTTGGCAAGATCCAAGAATGCGCCAAGGCGCAAGGTCTTCAAGCTCGCTATGTGCCGGTCAAACCCTCCGGCGCAACAGAATCGAACCACATTGCTTTTTCTAAGGCGTTGGCAGAGCTACCCGAGCCTGCCCTTGGCTACTGCCGAAGCGGTCAGCGCGCTGCAACGTTGTGGCACGCACGACGACGTACCGCGGCGTAGCGGGGAGTAAGGATGCGGGCGGCGCAATATCTTCCGGTTCTGAGTTGGGCTCGCAGCTATGGACGGGCAGAGCTTTCTAACGATCTAATGGCGGCGGTGATCGTCACCATCATGCTGATACCTCAATCCCTGGCCTATGCGCTCCTGGCTGGATTGCCTCCAGAAGCGGGGCTGTACGCGTCCATCGCGCCAATTCTTCTTTACGCAATATTTGGAACCAGTCGCGCGTTAGCCGTTGGCCCGGTTGCCGTTGTCTCACTGCTAACAGCGTCAGCGGTCGGTCAGGTTGCTGAACAAGGCACGGCAGGCTACGCGATTGCGGCACTGACCCTCGCATTTCTTTCTGGCAGTTTCCTGTTGCTTTTGGGGTTCTTGCGGCTGGGCTTCCTGGCTAATTTTTTGAGCCACCCGGTGATTGCGGGGTTTATCACTGCATCTGGGATCTTGATCGCCGCGAGCCAACTTAAGCACATTTTGGGTGTGAATGCTCGCGGACATACATTGCTCGAGATCCTCGCATCGATTGCTGCGCATTTGCATGAGGTGAATTGGGTTACGCTCGTTATCGGCCTCAGTGCGACGGCCTTCCTTTTTTGGGCCCGCCGATGGTTAAAACCCGAATTATTGAGGCTGGGTGCTCCGGTGGCGCTTGCCGATATTCTAACGAAGGCGGGACCTGTTGCCGCCGTAGTTGCTACTACGGTTGCGGTTTGGGCATTGGATCTTGTCGAAATGGGTGTGGAAATCGTTGGGGAAGTCCCGCAAAGCCTGCCGCCGCTTACTTTGCCAGGATTTGCGCCCGATTTGCTTGCAGCGCTGTTGGTTCAGGCGATTCTGATTTCAGTGATTGGCTTTGTCGAGTCAGTCTCAGTCGCGCAAACTTTGGCTGCCAAGAAACGTCAACGGATCGATCCGGACCAGGAACTCATTGGACTGGGCGCAGCCAATATCGGCGCAGCGTTCACAGGAGGCTACCCGGTCACGGGGGGATTTGCGCGATCAGTCGTCAATTTCGATGCCGGCGCTGAAACTCCTGCTGCTGGCGCCTATACTGCGCTTGGCCTCGCGATCGCCGCCTTGGCGTTGACACCATTGGTGTACTTCCTGCCAAACGCTACGTTGGCCGCCACAATCATTGTGGCAGTTCTGAGCCTTGTGGATTTTTCAATATTGCGCAGAACATGGGACTATTCCCGTGCAGACTTCATCGCGGTATCTGCAACAGTTTTGTTGACGCTCGGGCTGGGTGTCGAAGTCGGCGTCGCGTCTGGAGTGGCTATTTCAATACTTTTGCATTTGTACAAGACGTCTCGACCGCATGTTGCGGAAGTGGGCCGTGTGCCCGGGACAGAGCACTTTCGAAATGTCCTGCGCCACGATGTTGAAACCGCACCTACGGTGTTGACGTTGCGCATCGACGAGAGCCTTTACTTTGTAAACGCCGGCTTTCTGGAAGAACTGATCTTCAGTCGCCTTGCCGAGCGGACGAAGGTCAAACATGTTGTTTTGATGTTCTCTGCCGTTAACGAAGTGGACTACTCAGCGCTGGAAACTCTCGAGGCAATCAATCACCGCCTTAAAGAGCTTGGCGTTGGCCTGCATCTGTCCGAAGTTAAGGGTCCTGTTATGGACAGACTCAAACGATCTCATATTGTCGACGGTCTGAACGGCAGGGTTTTCTTGTCCCAATACGATGCGTGGACAATGCTCATTGCAAAAGCGAGCGAGTGACCAAGATCAGTTTGGTTTTTTAAAGTAACCTGAACGAGCGCTTTGGTTCGCATAGCGAACGTATGAGCTCATTTGTTGAATGAACGCCACGAGCCCACGTGCGCCATCAAAGGCGATCGGATTCTGATCAAAAGAGAACCACCTAAATCGTCCTCCACACGTGAAGACTTGTTTGAACTGCGACCTCAATGCTCAGTTGTGAAGGACAGTCCGGACACGAGTTGTTTCAAGCCAAGCGCCGCACCGGCGAAGATGGCAGCGAATGTTACAGGCGCGCTGTAGGCCAAAAGTGAGAAGGCAGATATACCTTGTCCGACGCTGCAACCGACCGCGATGATCGCACCTGGCCCCATAATCGCCGCACCGAGCATTTGACGCTTTAGTTCACGTGGATCCTCGCATGCTTCCCATCGGAAATGACCTTTGGACCAGGACCCCAAAAATGCACCAATGAGGACGCCGGAGACTGATCCGACCGCAAAGGACAAAGTGTTTCCGGAGGCTGTCATAAGGTAGAATATTGTGTCGCCAAGGGGTGCAGCGAAGGTATGGGTTTGAACTGGCTCACCATCGAAACCGTGCGTCGCCACCCAATTTGTGCCGAGCCACCCAGATACGATCGCCAGTCCAACTACAGATCCCCAGAACACCTGTGCGGGAGTTCGGCGGAAACGCTGGTTTGCCAAGGCGAAAATCACCAATGCAACGCCGATGACCGCGCCAATGAGCCAAGCTGGGATAGAGGTCAGTTGTTCGGCAAGGAAGCTAATGCTCTGGGGGCCTTCAAGATCCATTTCCTCGGGGAAGACCCAAACGCGCAAATATGCAAGGGGCCCGGACATGACAACGTAAGCAGACAGACCCATAATCAAAACGATGACGAATGATCGAAGGTCGCCGCCTCCAAGCCTTGCCAGCGCGCCATAGCCACAGTTTCCGCTGATGGCCATTCCGTAACCGAACATGAGACCACCCACGATCGACCCAAGTGGGTTCCAGGTCTGTGCAAGATACCTTGTTCCAACAGGGTCCAGCCACCCTAAAGCCATGGCTGAGTGGCTGCCGACAATTGCTACGCCGATCGCAATTGCCCACATGCGCAGCCGCCGGTCATCATCTGCGTAAAGGTAGTCCTCGATTGCACCCAACGTGCAAAAACGGCCAATGCGTGCGGCCAAGCCCAACACAATACCACCGATCAAACCGATCAGGGCGACGGTGTTGGCGTCTCCCAATGCTTCAAACATTGCCAGTCTCCTCCCAAAGCTGGCGGGTATTTTGGCGGCTTCTACTTCTCCCTGCAGAATAGATCGTAAACGACTTCCAGGATCTGTGTCGATCGATCATCCGCCAATCTGTAGTAGATCGTTTTCCCCTCGCGTCGTGTTTTGACCAAGCCCTCAAAGCGTAAGCGGGACAGTTGCTGAGAAACGGCGGCCTGGCGTGCCGAGAGCATTTCTTCCATCTGCGTGACAGATTTTTCACCCGAGGACAGGTAGCATAAGATCATAAGGCGCCCTTCATGGCTAATTGCCTTGAGGAAACTCGACGCCGTCTGAGCATTCTCCATCATTCTGTCCAGGTCTTCTGCGCACATGTCCTTTGTGAACACTGGCAGTTTCGATGGTTTGTCCAACAAGATTGCCTCGCTTTCTTGGCTTCACGCATTCATAACAGTTTATGTAATGCGCCGCAGATTATCCAGAGGTCTCAATCGATATCCCCGCGTCACGCAGCAAAACGCCCAGCAACCCCCAGAAAAAATCTTCGCCGGGATAGCCTTCGATCCGGCCGACCTCTTGGCCATTGTCCAACAGAACAAAGGTTGGCGAGTAGTAGAGAGGGCGCTCCAATGCGACGCCGTCAGGCATAGCCGCGTGGAGATCGATGCGCTGAAGTGGAGCGGCATGTCCTTCTGGTGTCTTGGGGTAAATCTCCGAGATTTCGGCGTCCCAACGTGCGCACCACATACACCCATCTTCCTCGGCCATCAAAAGCGTCATTTCTGCCCGTAAAACCACAGGAGAAACAAGCAACGTGATCGCAAGCAAAAGCAGAAGTAGGTGACGCATCTCAAGCTCCGATTGACCGCAGCGACATATTTTTATTATTTTGAATGTGTGAATAATAGCGCACCGGGACGGGTTTGACCATGCTCGACATTACATTTGCAGGAGCTTTGGTCGCGGGGTTACTGTCGTTCCTGTCGCCCTGCATCCTACCTATCGTCCCTTTTTATCTTAGTTATCTCGCGGGCGTCGGGATTGATCAAATCTCTTCGGGGTCAACACTTTCCGCCGGCGTTCGTCGCAAGGCAATGCTTTCTGCAATGGCATTTGCAGCTGGAATCATAACGATCTTCATGGCACTGGGTGCGACGGCTTCGATCTTCGGGCAGCTGGTACGAGAGTATTTCGATATACTGCGCTGGATTGCAGCGGCCATCATCATTGCGATGGGGTTGCATTTCCTGGGGTTCATTCGCATCGGGTTCCTGTATCGCCAATTTCGTGCGGACGTCGGTGAGACATCAAGCGTTAGCCTGATTGGGGCTTACGTTCTGGGCTTGGCATTTGCTTTTGGCTGGACACCTTGCGTCGGGCCTGTTCTCGCTGCGATCTTGTTTACAGCGGCCGGAACCGAAACGGCTTGGCGTGGAGCTGCGCTTCTATTCGTCTATGGGGTTGGAATGACCGCACCGTTTGTTCTGGCGGCCTTCCTGGTCCGCCCCTTCATGCAATGGATGGCAAGGTTCAGAAAGCACTTGCCCCTCATCGAAAAGGCCATGGGTGGCTTTCTGGTGCTCTTCGGCATCCTCATCGCAACCAACTCCATCAATCACATCGCACAATGGATGCTCGACCATATGCCTTGGCTTGCAGCCATTGGTTAATTCGGGAGGAAGACATGAAACGAGTTTTGTTAGTATTGATCGCATGCCTGATCGGCGGGGCAGTTTCCGCCGCTGAGCTGGGCGACGACGGTTTGCATAAAACACCGTGGATGCGCGACACGTTCAAAGACCTCCGAGAGGATCTTGAAGAGGCCTCAAGCGAAGGTAAGCGGTTGGTGTTATTTATTGAACAGCAGGGCTGTATCTACTGCAAAAAAATGCACGATGAAGTGTTTCCCCAGCCTGACCTCGCAGCGTTCATCGAAGAGAACTTCTTTGTCGTCCAACTGGATTTGCATGGCAGCACCACGGCCACCGACTTTGATGGGGAAGAGGATGAGCAAAGAGCACTGATGCGCAAATGGGGGATTCTGTTTACCCCTACACTTGTTTTTCTGCCGGAAGAGGTGCCAGAGGATGCCACAGCCATTAACGCTGCGGTCGCTGTGATGCCGGGAGCTTTCTCCAAGGGAACGACCTTGGACCTTTTCACCTGGGTCGACGAGAAACGATACGAACTTGATAATGGTGAAGATTTCCAACGGTATCATGCCCGTCGCATTCAGGAGCGAAACAATGTTTCACAGGACTGAGTGTCGCTGTTACGAATAAAAAAATTCACTATGATGAATTTAATGTTGCGACAACCGGTACTCGTCGACTACGGTACACAAAGGCTTTGGGTCGCAAGGCGCCGCCGGCGCGTTAGCAAATGGGAGGGATCATGAAGCTGAGACTCTTAACATTGGTCTGCGCAATGACAGGCGTTGCCGCATTTGCGGCAGAAACAGACCCGCAAGACGTAACCTACGATGACTATGGTGCCATTGAGGCTTCGTTGACCGGTGCTGCTGGCGACGCGGCTAATGGCGCGCTTATCGTTGGCGACAAGTCAAAAGGCAACTGCGTTGCGTGCCACGCGGTTTCGGCTTTGGCCGACATCCCGTTCCATGGCGAAGTTGGTCCGATGCTGGATGGCGCCGGTGATCGTTGGACCGAAGCGGAACTTCGCGGATTGGTCGCAAATGCAAAGATGACGTTCGAAGGCACGGTGATGCCTGCGTTCTACAAGGATGACGGATATATCCGCCCGGGCGACGCCTATACCGGAAAAGCCCCAACCGCGCCTTTGACGTCGATCCTGACAGCACAAGAAATCGAGGACGTGGTCGCGTTTCTTGCGACCCTGAAAGAGGAATAGTCGCGCTTTTAGGCGTGAATTTTCGAAGTTTCAAAGGAGATTGAAAATGGAACTCTCTCGCCGCGAGACACTGGCCCTAGGGCTGGGTGCCGCGTTCCTGACAATTATGCCGCTTCGGGCAAATGCAGCTGCTGAAGATGCCATCGCGGCATTTACAGGCGGCGCAGATGTGGCTGACGGCGGTGTTACATTGACTGCACCGGAAATCGCAGAAAACGGCAATACTGTACCAATCGAAGTCAGTGCTCCGGGCGCAGCTGCAATTCTAATCGTGGCTGCAGGCAACCCTGAACCTGGCGTTGCAACATTCAATTTCGGTCCGTTGGCGGCTGAACAAGCCGCATCAACCCGCATCCGTCTTGCCGGAACGCAGGACGTCATTGCCGTGGCGAAGATGGCAGATGGTAGCTTCGCCAAAGCGTCTGCGACCGTAAAAGTGACAATCGGCGGCTGCGGCGGCTGATCGCCACGCGCGCCTCGAAGAACAGGAGATTAACCAATGGCTTCCGGTGTAAAACCCCGCGTCAAGGTTCCAAAGACAGCCGCTGCTGGCGAAACCGTTACGATCAAGACATTGATCAGCCACAAAATGGAAAGCGGCCAGCGTAAGGATAAAGAAGGCAACGTCATCCCGCGTTCGATCATCAACCGTTTCACCTGCGAGTTTAATGGAGAAATGGTGGTGGATGTGACGATGGAGCCGGCGATTTCGACCAACCCGTACTTCCAGTTCGAAGCGACTGTGCCCGAGGCCGGTGAGTTTGTCTTCACCTGGTACGATGATGACGGCTCTGTCTACGATGAGAAGAAAACGATCGAGATCGCCTGACGGCTCGACCACTAAGGCAGATCAGCGCTGGTAGGAGGAGTTGGCGCTGATCCACCAAGGGAGGAACGCAATGAATACCAAGGCACTTACGGCGATCGCGGCAATTCTGGTTTTCCCGGCTGCAGCGATGGCTGGACCGGACGAAGACAATCTCACGATCAATGATGAGCTGGACATGACCTCGGTCACTGAAGCTCCGGCACATCTGGAAAATTTGGACACGATCTACTCGGGTTGGCATTTTCGCACGGATGAAACGCAAGCGCTTCAAATTGATGACTTCGACAACCCTGCAATGATCTTCGTCGATCAGGCCGCCGATCTCTTCGAGACCGTCGATGGTGACGCGGGCGAGAGCTGTGCCTCATGTCATGATGGGGTGGAAAGCTTCAAAGGATTGCAGGCGTCCATGCCGAAGGTGGATGCCGAAACAGGTAAGCTGGTCGTCATGGAAGATCTGATCAACAAGTGCCGTACGGACCGCATGGAAGCCGATGCCTGGAAATGGTCCGGGGGTGATATGCAGGGCATGGTCGCTTTGATCGGTCTGCAGTCACGCGGCATGCCAATGAATGTCGCGATTGATGGCGATGCCGCCCCGTATTGGGAGCAGGGCAAAGAGATGTACTATACTCGCTATGGTCAGCTGGAGCTTAGCTGTGCCAATTGTCATGAAGACAACTGGGGCAACATGATCCGTGCCGACCACCTGAGCCAGGGTATGATCAACGGGTTCCCGACTTATCGTCTGAAACAGGCCAAGCTGATTTCGCGCCACAACCGTTTCCGCGGCTGTATTCGCGATACGCGGGCAGAAACTTTTGCCGAAGGATCGGACGAGTTTCGCGCGCTTGAGCTCTACGTGGCCTCACGCGGCAACGGGCTTTCAGTCGAAACTCCTGCAGTACGGCAATAGTGAACGACCCGCGTGGACAGTGTCCTGCGCGGGTTTTTTCGGGAAAATAACATTCACACATTTATATGTGAAACAGGAAAGCTGATAGATGATTTCTCGACGTGACTTCTTGCAGGTTTCAATGGCTGCATCGGCTTTGTACGGGGCGTCCGGATTCGGCAACTGGGCCAGACTTGCCGCGCAGCAAAGCCTAACGCAGGATCAATTGTTGGAGTTCGAGACCTTCGGAAATATCAGCCTGATACATGTCACCGATATTCACGCGCAACTCAAACCGATCTATTTCCGCGAACCCGAGATAAACCTTGGAATTGGCGATGCACGAGGTCAGATGCCGCATGTCACAGGGGCGGCTTTCCGCAAGGTATACGGGATCGAAGATGGAAGCCCATCGGCCTATGCGCTGACCTACAATGATTTCTCTGCGCTGGCCAAGACCTACGGTCGGGTTGGTGGATTGGACCGAGTTTCAACTGTCATTAACGCCATTCGTGCTGACCGCCCCGATGCGCTTCTATTGGACGGGGGCGACACTTGGCACGGTTCTTACACCTGCTATCAGACGGCCGGTCAGGACATGGTCAATGTCATGAACGCACTGAATCCCGATGCTATGACCTTCCATTGGGAGTTCACGTTGGGCAGCGACAGAGTTAACGAAATCGTCGAAGGTTTGCCCTTTGCGGCCTTGGGTCAAAACATCTTTGATGCCGAGTGGGACGAACCTGCAGAATTGTTCCAGCCCTATAAGTTCTTTGATCGGGGCGGTGCAAAGGTTGCTGTTATTGGGCAAGCGTTTCCTTACATGCCAATCGCGAACCCAGGCTGGATGTTCCCAGAATATTCGTTCGGTATCCGCGATGAAAACATGCAGGCCGTGGTCGACGAGGTTCGCGATGCCGGCTCTGATGTCGTTGTTGTCCTCAGCCACAACGGCTTTGACGTGGACAAGAAGATGGCAGGTCGGGTGCAAGGGATCGACGTGATCCTCAGCGGTCACACCCATGACGCACTTCCCGAGCCGGTTCTGGTCGGTAAAACGCATATCATCGCGTCTGGCTCGAACGGAAAATTCGTCAGCCGCGTCGATCTCGACGTGAGGGACGGGCAGATGATGGGGCTCAAGCACAAGCTGATCCCGATCTTCTCTGACGTCATCGCTCCTGATCCTGCGATCACCGCTCTGATAAATGATCAGCGCGCGCCGTACGAGGCTGCGCTGAGTGAGGTGATTGGCAAAACGGATTCATTGCTCTACCGCCGCGGCAACTTTAACGGCACTTGGGATGACCTGATTTGCGATGCCCTGATCAATGAGCGTGAGGCAGACATCGCGATGTCGCCTGGCGTCCGTTGGGGGCCATCAATCCTACCGGGACAAGATATCACGCGCGAGGACATCTGGAACGTCACATCGATGTCGTATCCCAACGCCTATCGCACAGAAATGACAGGCGAATTCATCCATGTGATCCTCGAGGATGTCGGTGACAACCTGTTCAATCCCGATCCCTATTACCAGCAGGGCGGCGATATGGTCCGGGTCGGTGGGCTTGGCTACCGCATCGATGTGACCAAACCACAAGGGCAGCGGATCAGCGAATTGACGCTGCTCAAAACGGGTGAAGCGATTGATCCATCGAAGACCTACGTCGTGGCTGGTTGGGCCAGTGTCAACGAAGACACTGAAGGTCCGCCGATCTGGGATGTCGTCGAAAACCACATTCGCAACCTTGGCACCGTCACAGTGCAAGAGAACACCAGTGTCGATGTTGTCGGTGCTTAAGAAACAGATGGAGACCTAAGAGTTATGGATGACGCGTTCAAACCGTCCCGCAGGGCCTTCCTGAAAGGCAGCGCTGCGGTCGCCGCAGGATCAGTTGCGGGTGCGGCAGCGGCAGACACGCCCGACCCACTGATAACAGAGCTTCAGGATTGGGCGTCTTACACAGGTGCCGGTGTTGACGAGTCACCTTATGGCATGCCGATCAGCTTCGAATCTCATGTCGTTCGGCGCAACGTGGAATGGCTGACCGCTTCTCCAATTTCGTCGATCAACTTTACACCGATCCATGCGCTTGATGGCACTATCACTCCGCAAGGATGCGCTTTTGAGCGTCACCATTCAGGTGCGATCGAGCTGCGCAAGGAGGATTATCGCCTGATGATCAACGGGCTGGTCGATCGCCCGCTTGTGTTTACTTATGAAGACATTGAGCGTTTCCCGCGCGAAAACCATGTGTATTTCTGCGAATGTGCGGCGAACACCGGTATGGAGTGGGCTGGTGCTCAACTCAATGGCGTCCAATTTACGCACGGCATGATTCATAACATGGAATACACCGGTATTCCTCTGCGCACGCTGTTGCAGGAAGCAGGCGCTGATATCTCACCAGACAAATGGGTCTATGTTGAAGGCGCAGACGCGTCATCAAATGGCCGCTCCATCCCGATGGAAAAAGCACTCGATGACGTTTTGGTGGCTTTCAAGGCAAATGGTGAAGCGCTGCGCATGGAGCATGGATATCCGGTGCGACTGGTTGTTCCTGGTTGGGAAGGCAACATGTGGGTCAAGTGGCTGCGCCGCATTGAGGTCGTCGATGTGGCGGTCGAAAGCCGCGAAGAAACATCAAAATACACTGATGTCTACGCCGATGGCACAGCCCAGAAATGGACGTGGGTGATGGATGCAAAGTCCGTCATTACTTCACCCAGCCCGCAAATGCCCATCAAACACGGACCGGGACCATTGGTCATTTCCGGGCTTGCCTGGTCAGGCCACGGGCAAATTACGCGGGTCGATGTGTCCAAGGACGGTGGGATTACCTGGGAGACAGCGCGTCTTGGCAAGCAGGGCGACAGCAAGGCTTTGACGCGCTTCTATCTCGACACGAACTGGGACGGAGCACCATTGTTGTTACAGGCCCGGGCGATAGACGAGACCGGCTATGTGCAGCCAACCAAAGACCAGCTACGCGAAAAGCGCGGAGAAAACGCGGTCTACCACAACAACTGTATCCAAACTTGGTACGTGAGCGCAGAAGGGATCGCTGAGAATGTCGAAGTCTCTTAGTCATGTTTTCCTGCCCGTATTTGGTGGCACAGCCTTGGTGCTTGCGGCAGCGTTGGTGTTTGCCAATCGGAACTACGGCCAGTCGAAGATAGACACTTTGGAAACCCGGATAGGTCAGGTTGAAGCGCATGCAGCATCAGCTCTGGAAAACGCGCAAGCGGAGGCCAGTCGAGCAGCTGAACTCGAGACAAAAGTCGAAGAAATCCAAGCGGCCGCCGCGGAACGGGTTGCAAATGGTGCGAACCTAACTGCACCGGCGCCCAGTCGCGACGGTACTATTGGGCTTGGACGTCCTGCATTGGAGGAAGAGATCGCCGCCTGGGACGTTGACATCTTGCCCGACGGGCGTGGCTTGCCGGTTGGATCAGGCGATGTCTGGACTGGAGAAGAAGTGTTTGTCGACCGGTGTGCGTCCTGTCACGGCGAGTTTGCCGAAGGCGCCGACAATTGGCCCGTTCTGGCCGGTGGTTTCGACACGCTTGCCGACGAGGATCCTGTGAAAACAGTAGGATCTTATTGGCCGCATTTGTCAACCGCCTGGGACTACATCTCCCGCTCAATGCCATTTGGCGAAGCGGGTACGCTTACGGCGGATGAGACCTACGCAATAGTCGCCTATATCCTTTATTCCAATGACCTGGTGGATGACGATTTCGTTCTCAGCAATGAAAACTTCGCCGAATTCGAGATGTACAACAAGGATGGATTTGTCGTCGATACGCGACCTGAGACTGAGTACGCAGAATGGCGAGAAGAGCCCTGTATGGAGAACTGCAAAACAGAGGCCGCTGTTACTATGCGCTCTGTCTTTCTGGTTGAGACGCCACCAGAAGGCGGTTCGAATTCGGTCATGAACGAAGCCAGCGCGGACGAGTTGCCGACGTTCACGGCGGAGGGGCCTTCGTTCATTCCGACCGCAGCGCCAAAGCCCGAGGAAGAAGCCGCCGCAACACCGGCTGTTCAAGAAACCGATGAGGCTGACCAGACTACGGAACTGTTCGCAGCCGGTGAGAAGGTCTTCAAGAAATGTAAATCCTGCCATCAGGTTGGTGACGGTGCAAAGGACAGTACGGGGCCGGCGCTGAACGGGGTTATTGGGGCCAACGCAGGGTCGGTTGAAGGATTCAAATACTCCAAAGCTATGAAAACGGCTGCCGAAGCTGGTCTTGTTTGGACCGAAGAAGAAATGGCGGCCTTTCTGGCAAAGCCCAAGGACTACATGAAGGGTACACGCATGTCCTTTGCTGGGCTCAAGAAACCAGACGACATTGAAGCCGTGATCGTTTACCTCAAGTCGTTCGGAAGCTGATCATGCGCTGGTCGAACATTTTGAAGTGCGCGGCGGTCATGGTTGCTTTCGCCCCATCCACCCACGCCACCGGAGACCTCGGCGACGCCGAAGCTGGGAAAAAAGTGTTCGCCAAATGCAAAGGCTGCCATCAGGTTGGCGAAGGAGCGGAGAAGAAAATAGGTCCGCATCTAAACGGTGTTTTTGGTCGGAAAGCTGCAGGTCTCGAGGGGTTCAAATATTCCAAGAGTCTTGTGCGCGCGGGTAATTCGGGTCTGGAATGGCATGCTGACACTCTGTCCGCCTACATCGAAAACCCACGTGCATTTGCGTCAGGCACGAGGATGAGTTTTCGCGGATTGAAAGACCCGGAAGACCGAGCCAACGTGATCGCGTATTTGCGGGGTTTTTCAGACAATCCCCGTGATATCCCGGAAGCGGATCCAACCGCGAAAGGCACGGATCATTCGATCGATCCTGCGATCCTGGCGATACAGGGAGATCCTGAGTACGGCGCATATCTCAGCAGCGAATGTACAACATGTCATCAGATTGAGGGAGGCGATGAGGGCATTCCTTCGATTGTGTATTGGCCTGACGAGGACTTTGTGGTCGCCATGCACGCTTACAAGGACAAACAGCGGCCACATCCGGTCATGCAAATGATCGCCGGGCGGCTGAGCAATGACGAAATCGCGGCATTGGCCGCATACTTCAATAATCCAGAGTGACAGTGTCTAAGGGGAGGAAACGCGATGACACTCAATAGACGAGTATTTCTTGGAGCTGCCGGGGTAGTGGCCGCTGGGCTATCTGCTCCGATGGTGCTGGCTCAAGGCAAGCCCCGTGTAGTGGTTGTCGGCGGCGGTGCGGGCGGTGCGACTGCCGCGCGTTACATAGCGAAGGACAGCAAAGGTGAGATTGACGTGACGCTGATCGAGCCGTCTCGAACCTACTACACCTGTTTCTTCTCAAACCTTTATTTGGGAGGTTTTCAGGAGCTATCGGACATCGCCCACAGCTATGGCACGCTTGCCGCGAACTACGGTATAAACGTTGTGCATGATTGGGCCACTGGGGTCGACCGCGACGCTAAGACGGTGTCTTTGGCCGGTGGCGGGTCAGTTCCTTATGACAAGCTGATCCTGAGCCCGGGTATCGACTTTGTTGATGGTGCGGTCGAGGGCTGGGACCTCTCGGCCCAAAATATAATGCCGCATGCTTACAAAGCTGGTTCTCAAACAGAGCTTTTGAAAGCGCAGATCATGGCGATGCCCGAAGGGGGTACCTTCGCGATGGTCGCTCCTCCCAACCCGTACCGTTGCCCGCCCGGGCCGTATGAACGGGTTTCGATGGTGGCGCACGTCCTGAAGGCAAACAACCCAACAGCAAAGATCATTGTAGCCGATCCGAAGCCGAAATTCTCGAAAATGGCTTTGTTCCAAGAAGGCTGGGGAAACAACTACGAAGGAATGGTCGACTGGATCGGCGAAGATTTCGGCGGTGGCATTGTATCCGTGAATCCGGATGCAATGACGGTGACCATCGACGGTGAAGAGACAAAAGTCGATGTCTGCAATGTGATCCCAGCGATGAAAGCAGGTCGCATTGCGGAAATGGCGGGAGTAACCGACGGCAACTGGGCACCAGTAAACGCTGCGGACATGTCTTCCAAAGCCGATCCGGACGTTTACGTTCTTGGAGATGCCAGCCAGCAGGGTGACATGCCGAAATCCGGGTTTTCGGCAAACAGCCAGGCGAAAGTATGTGCGAATGCGGTACGAGGTGCGTTGACCGGGTCTAAAGTCTTCCCGGCCAAGTTCTCGAACACATGCTGGTCGCTGATCGATACCGATGATGGCGTTAAGGTTGGCGCAACCTATGAGGCGACGCCAGAAAAGATCGCGAAAGTCGATGGCTTTATCAGTCAAACCGGTGAAGATGCCGATTTGAGAAAAGCGACCTACGAAGAGTCACTGGGTTGGTACGCCGGTATCACGTCGGACATGTTTGGTTGAGGCAATCGGGGGCTTTGACCGGTGTCAAAGACCCCGATGATCAATTTGAGAAAATGCGGTTCAGGAGGAGGACTAAAACCATGAAACACTTTATTGCCGCAGCCGCGTTTTCCACTGTTCTGGCGAGCCAAGGGCTTGCAGAGGAGATCATCACTATCCCCTTCGACGGCAGTTTTGATGATGCAACATTCGCCGTCGAGTCCGCGATCGTGGGACAGGGACTGGTCATCGACTATGTAAGCCACGTCGGCGACATGTTGAATCGAACAGGCGCTGACGTCGGCAGCGACAAACAGATATTTGCAGCTGCAGACATCTTCATCTTCTGCTCGGCAAAAATCTCGCGTGAAGTGATGGAAGCAGACCCGATGAATATTGGCTTCTGCCCCTATGGGATATTTGTGGCCGAAGACGACAGTGGCGTGATGGTTGGATACCGAAGCTATCCTGATGGACCAATGCAAAAAGTTCAGGCCCTGTTGTCCGGGATCGTAGAAGAAGCCGTTGGGAACTGAAATGAACTATCAGCAGTTTTTTCGTGGTCAACTCGACCAGCTTAAGGAGGAAGGGAACTACCGGGTCTTTGCGGATCTTGAAAGGCAGCGTGGCGCGTTCCCGACAGCGCGTAGCTACGCGGAAAATGGCCCCGAGAAAGTCACTGTTTGGTGCTCAAATGATTATCTGGGGATGGGTCAGCACCCCAATGTTATTGCAGCAATGCACAAGGTGATCGATGAGGTTGGTGCCGGAGCGGGAGGAACGCGGAATATCTCTGGAACGACCCACCAGCATGTTTTGCTGGAGCAAGAGCTTGCTGACTTGCATGGCAAGGACGCTGCGTTGCTGTTTACGTCCGGTTACGTTTCGAACTGGGCCGCGCTGGGAACTCTGGCGTCTCGCATTCCGAGCATCACAGTCTTATCTGACGAGTTAAACCATGCCTCGATGATCGAAGGAATTCGCCACAGTCGTTGCCAAAAGCGTATCTGGAAACACAATGATTTAGCCGACCTTGAAAGGCACCTTGCTGAACTGCCTGCCAATGCACCGAAGCTCATTGCGTTTGAGAGCGTCTATTCAATGGATGGCGATATTGCACCAATTGCCGAAATCTGTGATCTGGCCGATCGCTATAGCGCGATGACCTATTTGGATGAGGTTCACGCCGTAGGGCTTTATGGACCGCGCGGCGGAGGCATTGCCGAACGCGAAGGCCTGATGGAAAGGCTAACCGTCATCGAGGGGACATTGGGCAAAGCATTCGGCGTAGTTGGCGGATACATCGCCGCGTCGAAAGAGCTTGTCGACTTTGTGCGATCCTTCGCCAGCGGGTTTATCTTCACCACTGCATTGCCTCCCGCCGTGGCCGCAGGAGCTACCGCTTCTGTTCGGCACCTGAAGCAAAGCAATTCGGAACGACATTTGCACCAGCAGCGCGTGCGCGAGGTGCGAGAAAAGCTGGACGGTCTGGGCATTCCGCATACACCGAACCCAAGTCACATAATTCCGGTCATGGTCGGCGATCCGGTCAAGTGTCGCTTCATCTCTGACGTGCTGATGCGTGACTATGGAATTTACATCCAGCCGATCAACTATCCAACCGTCCCCAAGGGAACGGAACGTCTACGGATTACACCTTCCCCAGTGCATTCCACCGACGACGTGGATCGACTGGTGTCTGCCTTGGGTGAGCTATGGACGCAATGCCAATTGGCGCGCAGGCCAATGGCCGCTCAATGACAATGACAACTTGACCGAAGACAAGGACGCGCAAGCAACCAAGTGAGAGTCTCTGTTGATGGAAAGGCTCATCGATTTGTTGGGAGACCCTGGCGCTTTGGCATTTGCCGGTGCGTTTGTCGGTATCTTGTTCGGCGTGACGGCCCAGAAGTCTCACTTTTGTTTGAGAGCGTCGACCATCGAAGTCGCCGAAGGCGAGCTTGGTCCTCGCCTGGCTGTCTGGCTGATCGCTTTCACCGCAGCGCTCACCTTAGTGCAGGCGTTTGTCGCGTTTGAGTGGTTAGACCTTTCCGAGACACGCGCGATTGCGTCGACGGGCAGCCTCAGCGGCGCAATACTTGGCGGGGCGATGTTCGGCGTTGGCATGGTTTTGGCGCGTGGGTGTGCATCTCGCCTGTTGGTATTGGCCTCCTGCGGTAATCTGCGCGCCCTGATTACAGGATTGGTTTTAACCTTAGTGGCTCAGGCGACCTACACGGGCGTTCTTAGTCCCGCCCGAGAATCACTTTCCGGGATCTGGACTGTCTCAGGTGGCACCTCGAGAGACCTTTCAGAAATACTTGGATTTTCGCCAGTTGCTTATACAGCCGTTGCAGCGTTGGGATTGGTGTCGGCAATTGCATTCGCATTCCACCGGAGAGTCGCGCCTATCAGGATCGTAACAGCCGTAGGCGTTGGTGTAGCGGTGGCACTTGGCTGGTTGATGACATTTGCCATCGCGCAAGCATCTTTTGACGTCGTGCCCGTGTCGTCAATCACATTTACCGGACCGGCCACGGATACACTAATGGCGTTGGTTGCGGAGAGGAACGTTGTTTTGTCTTTCGGTATCGGCCTTGTTCCAGGCGTAGCAATTGGTGCTGCAGGCTCAGCCCTAACTTCAGGGGAGTGGAAGATCGAACGTTTTGGCCCTGATACTCCCATGGAACGCTACCTTGCTGGAGCTTTCCTTATGGGCTTTGGAGCCATGCTGGCCGGAGGATGCGCTGTAGGTGCAGGGCTTTCGGGAGGGTCCGCCCTGTCATTGACGGCGTGGCTTGCCGTTTTCTTCATGTGGGTTGGAGCGATCGGCACGCATAGGTTATTGAGGCGAATACCTATTCCTCAAACGTCCTGAGTCATTCGAATTCCATTTGCTCAAAGACCCGCCCGGCATTTTTTGTCGCCAGTTCCTCAAACGTGTCCAAATGGGCATATGGTGACTGATCGACATAGTAAGCCTCAGCCAGATCGCCGCCAGCATCCATATGCTCTTGGATCTTGCCGCGCAGATAGATCAGGTAGTCGCGTGTATAGCGGCGCACCTGATCCATGTTTGTCGGATGACCGTGGCCGGGGATGACATATGTGGCTCCCAAGGCTTCGAACTCGTTGTCCCAAGTCTCAAGCCAATCCGCTGTATAGGTCTCTTGAAAGATCGGCAGCATGCGCTCGTGAAACGCCATGTCACCCGCGATGACAAGGCTTTGGTTCGGCAGCCAAATCGAGATATCGCCGGGACTATGGGCCGGTCCGAGATATTTGGCTTCAATCCGGAAATCACCCATTTCAACTACGTATTCATCCTCGAATGTCTCGGTTGGGCCAGCCAGAAACGTTCTTTCCGCCTTGTCCTGATTGTACCGTTGCATTCCTTCAAGGATCTGAGGGCCGTATTCCTCGAATTCAGCCGCAGCATCCGAATGGGCGATAATTGGAACGCCGAGCTCTAACCAGTAGGCGTTGCCAAGCATCGCGTGCCCCTGGCCATTCTCGTTGAAGACAAGCTTAACCGGCTGATCCGTGATCGACTGAATTTCCTGGTGAAGCGCTTCAGCAAGCACATAGGCCGCGCCGCCGTTTATGACGATCACGCCCTCTCCGGTAACTATGAAGCTGAGATTGTTGTTATGACCAGAGTTCTCGTAGGTCGGCGGGGCGGTTGCGCCAATGGCAGAGTAGACGCCGGGGATATATTCGACCGGTTTGGAATACAGCACACTTTGCGGGTATTGGTCTGCAATATCCTCGCTTGCCCAAGCTGGTGCGGCCAGAGTCAAGACAATCGACAGCGATCGCATCATTATGGTTCTCCAATGAACTTGTAAACAGAGCCAGTCTTCTCGACCCGGCCGATTCCACCATTTGGCAAGTGGAAACCAACTAAATTCATTTGCTCGTGGGAAACCTGATCCAGCAGTGAGTTCCGAGTTGCTGCGGCCGCCTGTTGATCCTGATCCGTGCCACTGGGCCAGTCGGGTCGTTCAAAAGCTACGTGTGGATTTCCCAACGCGTCGCCGACAATCATCACGGATTCACTGCCGCTGCGAATTTCAAACGCCATGTGGCCGGGCGTGTGTCCAAAGCTTGCGCGTGCGGCAATACCGGGAAGGATCTCTTGTGCGTCGTCAAAAAACGCGACCTGATCCTCAATTGCTGCCATACGCCGCTTTGCGCCTACTGCGAACGCAGCGCGATCGTCTCCAATGGTATCCACAGTTGAGGGGTTCCACCAATAATCCCACTCATTACGGCCAAAGTGATGCGTGGCGTTGGGGAACAGAAGGTCGTCGAAATCATCCAAAACGCCCCAAATGTGATCCGGGTGCGCATGGGTGAAGATCACGTGCGAGATGTCTTCGGGCGACAGGTCGGTTGTTTCAAGAGCCTCCAGAAGCTTACCAGAAGTTGGCATGAAATCTGGCCCAGCTCCCACATCGAACAGCACGGAGTTTTGATCATCTTGATAAAGTGCCACGTTGCACTCTGGCTCGTACTTGGTCGCGTCCACCTTGTAGTTGTCCAAAACCTGCCTGAGCTCTTCCTTCGGCATGGCGCCAAAGACCATTTCCGAAGGCAATGACAGGTACCCATCTGACATGGTTGTAATCCGAGCCGAAGCACCGAGTTGTAACTCTGCCCACCCGATCTTGGATTGAACTCCAAGCGCTGCGATACACGTGGCGCCATACAAGAATCTGCGTCGTGAAAACTCATTTCGATCCATTAACAATCAATAAAATGAATGTAATAATTTGTAAACGACGAAAGGTCAGACTTTTTCAGAAGGATTTGAGTTGAGGCGGGAACGCACGCACCGCAATCCTGTCTTCGGGCCTGATAGCGTTTGGTTCCATCATTGTTGAACTTGGCGCGGCCTTTCGAGATGTCGCGCCAGTACGGTACTCTAAGTCTCAAAAAACGATAAAAATCCCTTAGAATCAAGTTTTTGAAACGAGAAAGCATTTTTCAAATCGGGTCTGTGATGCCGGGGCTCATCAACTTGTTACTTTCTCCGCGGAAAAACTAGTGACGCCACCAGAAACACAGTAGCCGAAACAATTAACGCTGTAGACGCCGCCCCAAGCGGTTGAAACGGACTGTTCCCAGTTGCAAAAACACAGATCATGGCTAGCAGCCCGCTGGTTTGCGTGAGGATAACACCCGTGGTGCTCACTTTTGGCCAAACGGTACCGAGCAATGGCCACAGCGCCAGTGTCGCGATCGATGCGCTCAAGGTGACCAAGGGAACGATCGTTCGTGTACCGAACTCGGTCACGGCAATCGAAATCGCCAGTGCCATAATGAGTAAAACCAGAACTCGCGAAATTGTGGTATTACGCACCTCGTCGCCAGATCGCGTTGTTTGTGACAGAAAATCGCGCGACAAGATTGATCCGGACGTCAATACGGTTCTGTCGCAAATTCCTTTGAAGGCTGTGGAGATGGCGTAGGCAGGTTGATTACCCTACCAGTTGAACAAACTGCTGAAACGGACGGAGTCCGGGCGTGAATTGACCTTTGCGGATCATGTTGACCAGTTCGATGCCAGCCAGGGCAGATGCAGCTGAAGCGAAAGACTTGAAACCCAACATGGGCCTGATCCGACGTTTGATGAAGCGATGGTCTTGTTCAATGATGTTGTTGAGGTACTTCCGCCTGACCACCTCAATCGGTACCAGACAACCAAAGCCTTTCAGCATCTTGTTTATTGCTTTAATGCCAGCTGTGTTTGCACCGCTTTTGTCGATGACAATTTTCCGTGGCAAACCGTTCGCCTCAAGCGCACGAGCGAAGAACTTGGTCGCAGCCGCTTTGTTCCGGCGCTTTGATAGCATGAAATCAAGGGTCTTTCCGTGTTTGTCGATGGCGCGATAGAGATAAACCCACTCACCCTTCACCTTCACATAGGTCTCATCCATGCGCCATGAACGGTCGACAGGGCGTTTTTTGTACCGTGAAGCATCAGCTACAAGACCGGCATATCGACTCACCCAACGGTTTAGCGTCGCGTGATCCAGTTCAACGCCACGTTCAGCCATGATTTCTTCCAGATCCCGGTAAGACACGCCGTATCGGAGATAGAAGAAAACAGCATACAAGATCACTTCTTTCGGAAAGTGTGCGCCCTTGAATGAGATTGTCACGGTCTGCTCCTGCAATTTGGAGCATGCGCTACCAAAACTAAGCTTGACCTGACAGGTGGGAACAAAGTTTGCGACAGAACCCTTCTAAGTCCAAGACAAACTTTATTTGAACAATGCGCTTCGACTGAGCATTCAGAACCTAGCTTGGAAAATCCCAGTTCCGGTTCATAGTTTGCGGTAGACAAACTCCACCTCAGCTTCTTCAGTCGTTGCGTTCAGCACTTCTTGGACTCGGCCATGCAAGGGCGACTTTTGGCACACCGGGTCTGTTGTGTTTGCATCATGGGCCAATGCCATAGCCTGGCACCGGCAACCTCCGAAGTCTATTTCCTTACGGTCACAACTCTGACAGGGCTCAGGCATCCAGTCAGTGCCGCGATATTGGTTAAAGGCGGCGCTGTTGTACCAAATATCGGACAACGGCTCATCCTGCACGTTGGCAAACTTCAGGTGGCCAATCGTTTGTGCGGCATGGCAAGGCAGAACGGTTCCGTTTGGCGTAATGTTAAGCCCGCTCGAACCCCATCCTCCCATACAGGCCTTGGGAAAATCCGAATAATAATCGGGCGGCACAAAGTCGAAGGCCAGAACCCCTCTTAGCCGGCGACTGGCCTCGGCGACGGTCTTTTTGACGGCTTGCGTCTGCTCAAACGTCGGCAATAGTGCTGGGCGGTTTGGCAGAGCCCAGCCGTGAAACTGGACGCAAGCAACCTCAAGCCGCCGGGCGCCAAGCTCAACCGCCATTTCGATGGTCCGTTCCAGATCATCCAGGTTCTGCCGGTGCATGACCGCATTCAGTGTTAGCGGGATGCCCCGGGCACCGACCTCTTTGGCAATGATCATCTTTCGGTCAAAACCGCCGCGATAGCCGCCGATGCGATCGGCCAGAGCTGCATTCGTTCCTTGCAGAGACAGTTGGACGTGGTCCAGCCCTGCCTCCTCTAGCCGGTCCAGTCGTTTGGGGGTCAGCCCGATGCCGGAGGTGATCAGGTTGGTGTAGAGCCCGATACGGGAGGCTTGCGCGGTCAACTCCTCCAGATCGCGGCGCGAGGCGGGCTCACCCCCTGACAGGTGCAATTGCAGGACGCCCATGTCGAACGCTTGCTGGAACACATCCACCCACGCCTTCGTGTCCAGTTCTGTCTCTTTGCGCTCAAGCTCGACCGGGTTGCTGCAATAAGGGCAGCTAAGTGGACAGCGGTGGGTGAGTTCGGCCAAAAGCGCGATGGGCGGTGCGGCAGTCATGTCTGCACCATTACATATAGACGGCTGCGCAGGGCCTGCAAAAACCGTTGAACATCGGTTTCGACCTGATCGGCAGGGGCGCCGTAGGTGGTGGCAAGATCGGTGACGATCTGGCGAAACGAGGTCTGGCCATCCACCCGCGACAGGATGGCGACGCCGATATCGTCCAGTTCGATCACCTTTTCCGGGGCCTGCAGGACCATGCGGTCGCGCACTGCGTCGCGCTGAACCCGCACGCCGCGCGGTAGGTAGGGGCGGTCGGACTGATGCAAGTCAAGCGTCATAGCAGGCCTTCCCCCGGTTTCCATGCGCCGGGCGGGATCAGGCCCGGTTCCACATATCCCGACCAAAGCGCGTCCAGCTGCGCCCACAAAACGTTGGTTTTGAAGATAAGCGCCTCGCAGGCCATGTCTTCTTTTTCCGCCGTATCGGCATGGTCCAAAACCCAGTTCAGGCCGAACGCCACATCCTTGGGGGCTTGGGTCAGGCGTTTTTGGAAATAGGACAGGCTGTCGGAATTGGCGAAGTCATAGTGCTGCAACAGGCCCTCGATCCGCTGTTCGTGGATTTTGGGGGCAAATAACTCGGTCAGAGAAGACGCGACGGCCTGCAACAGGGGCTTTTCACGCACGTAATGCACATAGGCGTCGACGGCGAATTGCGTGGCCGGCAGGATACCGCGGCCCGAGGCGACATAGTCGGGATCCAGCCCCACCGCCTCGGCCAGTTTCAGCCAGCGCCGAATGCCGCCGCCCTCGGTCACGCCACCATCATGGTCTTCGATGCGGGATCGCCACTCGCGCCGGATGTCGGGATCGGTGCAGCGCGATATGAAGGCGGCATCCTTCATCGGAATCGCCGCCTGATAGGCCCACCGATTGATCACCCAGGCGCGCACTTGATCGGGGGTGCATTCCCCGCTGTGCAGCCGGTGATGAAACGGGTGTTTGTCGTGATAACGCTCGGCCCCGATCTGACGCAGGCGGGCCTCAAGGGTGTCGCGGCTCATATCGTGATCTCCTGCCCGTCATAGGCGATGTTCCAGCCAGCGGTTTCCACGAACGCGCGCTCAGGGCTGTCGGGTTGCAGAATGGGGTTGGTGTTGTTGATGTGAATAAAGGTTTTCGACGCGCGGATGTCTTGCAGTCGGGCGATCGACCCCTCGGGCCCGCTGATCGAGATGTGACCCATCCGCTGCCCGGTTTTTACACCGGTTCCGGTGCGGATCATTTCATCATCATCCCAAAGCGTGCCGTCAAAGAACAACTGATCGGCATCCGCAATTCGGGCCAACAGGTCATCGGTCACCTGCGCGCAGCCGGGAATGTAATAGGCGGTCTTGTCGGCGGTAGTCAGCCGGACGCCCACGGTTTGTTCACCCAATAGATCGGTCTGAACGGTGTCGCCCTCCATGAACAGGGGCACCTTTCCGGGCACTGCAAAGAGCTGCGCCTGCAGCCCATCTTGAAGGGTGAATTCATCGCCGGGGGCAATCTGACGGCGGTTGACTTTCTCACGGTTGACCGCGTCGAAGATCCGGTTCTGGGACAGCACACCCAGAATATCGCCTGTGGCAAACAGGGTGAACGGGGTCTGTTCACGCAGGCTGAGCAACCCGGCGATGTGGTCGATATCCCCGTTGGTCAGCAGAACCGAGGCCACAGGCGTGTCGCGTAACGCACGTGGGTGCATTTTGGGGGTATCCAGCATCTGCTGGCGAATATCGGGCGAGGCATTCAGGACGCTCCAATTCAGGCCATCCGGCGACACCGCCAAAGAGGATTGGCCGGAAGGCGGGATCTTACCCTTGCGGGCGTCCTCGCAATTCCGGCAACCGCAGTTCCATTGTGGCAAACCGCCACCTGCAGAAGCCCCAAGAACCAGGAAATGCACTTTGGGCCTCCGCTGCGTTTACGTGATCAAAACAGGTCGGGCTCGTACTCGCGGCCTTCGTCCTCGGACGGAGAATACATGTTGATCTCCATACCGCAGTTCACTTCTTTCAGCTTCGGTGTGCTCCAGGTCATAGTGTCCTCCCATGAATGACTGGCGTTGTTAAAAACCTACTACCGGCACGATTTTCGGAAAATGCTCCTTTGGTCGTAGGGATGGGATGTAGTGTTGAGGGGCCGGGGCGGCTGCGTCAACCGCCTTGGGGTCGTAGAGGCGGGACTTAGGACTTTCGTCGAATGTCATGGGCGCAGGCGGAAATATAGTCTCACGCTCATGCGCGCGATCCTGTTACTTGTGTTTTTGCTTCTCAGCGGCCTGTCGGTTCAGGCAGAGCCTCTGCCGCGTGAGCAGATCGAAACCTATATCCGCGCCCCGTTTTCGCTGGGCGACGCGCTGAACGATGACGGGGTCTACAGCCTGCTGAACTCGGGTGGCGGTGAGGCAGGATATGTGTTTGAATCCGAACCCTTGGCCCCCTTGCCGGGCTTCTCAGGCGCGCCGATCAATATGCTGGTGGTGCTGGACCTTGAGGGGCGCTTTCTGGATGTCCAACTGATCGAACACAACGAGCCGATCTTTGTCTCGGGTCTGGGAGAGGCCCCGTTTCACAAATTCTTTGAACAATATGGCGGGCTGTCGATTTCGGACTCGATTGTGGTGGGAACACCCTATGGCGATGCGGCGGCGGGTTCACAGCTTGTTTATCTGGATGGCGTCACCAAGGCGACGGCCAGCGTGCGCATTGCCCACGAATCCGTCATGGGGGCCGCGCTGGCAGTGGCCCGCGAAAAAATGCAGGGGCTGGCTACCGCGCCGCCCGCCTTTCCCGACTCCGAGTATCAGGAGGACCTGACTTGGCAGGATCTTGTCGATCAGGGCATCGCCACGCGCAAGACCTACACCAACGCGCAAGTCGACGCCTTGTTCGCAGGCACCTTGTGGGAGGATGACGACCCCGAAGCGCAGGATTACCCGGATGAGCCTTACTTAGACATCTGGGTTGTCGATTTGGGGCCTACTTCCATCGCCCGCGCTGCGCTGGCCGAGGACAGTTTCGACGACCTCCAGAGCTTTCTGGAAATCTCGGACAATGATGAACCGATCCTGGTGATCGAAACCGCGCGCCACGGTTTGGTCAGCGAGGATTTCGTGCGCAATACCGCGCCTGATTGGCTGTCGGCGGAACAGGACGGTTTCCCGGTTGCTCTGCGCGATGCCGATCTGTTTGTGGAGCTGGTCGATGGTCTGCCCGATGGAACCGCCATGATCTTGCGAACGGACCGTAGGCTGGGATTTGACCCCTCGCGTGATTGGGTTCTGAAGGTGCTGGCCGTGCGGGAACACGGCATGTTCCAACCCGAAACAGGCTCGGTCACGCTTGAGGTGCCCCATATCACGCCCGAGCGGTTCTTTACCCGTCCGGTTCAGATCACGCCGGACCCCCCGTGGCTTGAGGCGCTGCGCAACCGTCAGGGTGACATGATCGTTCTGGGGATATTCCTGACAGGTCTCGTCGCCGCGCTCAGCCTTCGCATGAATGCACTGGCGGCGCAGCCTTTGTTCACGCCCCTCCGCTTGGGTGTGCTGGCCGTTGTCATCGGTTTTGTCGGATGGTGGGGGCAAGGGCAGTTGTCCATCGTCACCGTTCTTGGAACACTCAGAGCAGCAGTCGAGGGCGGCAGTTTCGTATTCCTTCTGTATGACCCGTTTTCCCTGCTGATCTGGGCGGTGTCCATTGCTGGTTTCATCGCATGGGGCAGGGGGCTTTTCTGCGGTTGGCTTTGCCCCTTCGGCGCGATGCAGGAGTTCGCGCATCACCTCGGCAAAGCCCTGCGTCTGCCGCAGATTGAGCCGTCCGACGCTTGGGACAGGCGTCTGAAATGGTTGAAATACGTCATCCTGGCGGGCCTTGTGGGCGTTGTGTTCGCCGCCCCCGATCAGGTGGACAAAGCCGCCGAGGTCGAGCCGTTCAAAACCGCGGTCACCACCTTCTTTGTGCGGGAATGGTATTACGTGGCCTATGCGGCGGGATGGCTGTTCCTTGGAATGGTGCTGTTCAAGGGATTTTGCCGCTATGTCTGTCCGCTCGGCGCTTTCATGGCGATCGGAGGGCTGTTGCGCGGGCGCGATTGGATCGACCGGCGCGCAGAATGCGGCTCTCCCTGTCAGTTGTGTAAGGTCAAATGCAAATACGGGGCCATCGCAAAGAGTGGACGTATCCAATATGATGAGTGCTTTCAATGCCTTGACTGTGTGACGATCCATGACGACAGCACGAAATGTGTGCCCCTGATTGTCGCCGCCCGACGCCAAGCCAGAGAGGTCGCCGCCGAATGATAAACCGCCGCCGCTTCCTTGCTATCTCTGCCGCCGCGCTGGCCACTCCGGCCACGGCCCAGCCCACAAAATGGCATGGCTACGCTTTGGGCGCAGAAGTCAGCCTAACCTTTGACGCGCCCCCAGATGTTGCCGAACCCGCCATAACCCGCATCCGAGCCGAGCTTGAACGCTGCGAAGCATTGTTCAGCCTCTATCGGCCGAATTCCGACTTGTCTCGGTTGAACCGTTCTGGCCACCTGAAAGCACCCGCGCCCGAAATGCTCGCGCTTCTGCAGGCGTGTGATCACGCCTACCGGCAGACCGACGGGCGTTTTGATCCGACCGTTCAACCCTTGTGGCAGGCAGCGGCGCAGAATGGAGACCTCAATGCCGCGCGCAAAGCCCTTGGATGGGACCGGGTTCGGATTTCGCCCGATCACATTGCGCTGGATCCCGGCCAAGCACTGACGCTGAATGGAATTGCACAGGGCTACGCCACGGATCTGGTCACAGAGGTGCTGCGTCAGGCGGGTTGGGAGAACGTACTCGTCAATATCGGTGAGTACTACGCCGCAGGGCGTAACTGGACCCTTGGTTTATCCGATCCTCAGTACGGGATCGTTCAGACCCGGACGCTCAAAGATCAAGCGATTGCCACCTCCAGCCCAGGTGCGTTGCGACTGGGTGGCGGTCAGTTTCACGTCCTGAATCCACAAGCCATGCAACCACCCCAATGGTCGACGGTCGGCGTTCAGGCTGCAACCGCGACATCGGCAGATGCATTGTCAACGGCGCTTTGCCATGCAGATGAAGGTGAGATTCAAACCATCCTGGATCGGACACCCAAGAGCACCACTGTAATTTGTGTTCACCAGAATGGGTCTGTCCGGACCTTCCAATCATAACAAAAGCCCCGGGGTTTTGCCCGGGGCTTTAGGGTTTATCGCCTATGCGATTACGAACAGTCTTGGACGGCGCGTTTCGTCATTACCCCAACCAGATGGGCGCGGTAGTCTTTGCTGCCGTGCAGGTCGGCGATCATGTTCATCGGGTTGACGCTCAGCCCCATCAACGCATCGGCGCTGAAGGATTTGTTCAAGGCCTCTTCGGCCTCTGCCCACCGGAACACGCCGTCTTCGCTGGCACCGGTGACAGCGACACGGACGCCATCCGCAAAGCGCGCCACGTAGACACCAACCAAGGCAAAGCGCGACGCGGGCTGCAAGAACTTCTGATAGCTCGCCGCCTGTGGCACCGGGAACCGGACCGAGGTGATGATCTCGCCCTCATCCAGTGCGGTCGCGAACATGCCCTCAAAGAAGTCATCCGCCGCGATCTGCCGCGTGTCGGTCACGATAGTCGCACCCGAGCCCAGAACCCCCGCCGGATAACAGGCCGCCGGATCATTGTTGGCCACCGACCCGCCAATGGTGCCGCGGTTGCGCACCGCCGGATCACCGATCTGACCCGCCAGCGCCGCCAGCGCCGGATAAGCGCTCGCCGCTTCGCGCGCCACGGTGGCATGAGTCGTCGCTCCACCAATCGCGACCGAGCCGTCATCTTCGATACAGACACCCTGCATCTCAGCAATCCCGCTCACGCTGACCAGCACCGAAGGCGCTGCCAATCGCTGCTTCAGCGTCGGTATCAGTGTCTGACCACCCCCCAACGCCTGCGCATCCTCAGCCCCCAATGCGGCAACCGCATCCGCTATGTTCGAGGGCTTCTCAAACTCGAAACTGTACATTTCGCATTTCCTTTCCGAAGAACACGGATCCGTTCTTCATCTGGCTATAAATATCCCGGGGGTCCGGGGGCTGGCCCCCGGTCCGCCCTCTCCAACTCAGCTGTTCATCGCCGCCCAGACGCGCGACGGGCTCATTGGCATGTCGATGTGATCCACCGCCTTGCCGCCAGAGTTCATCGCATCCAGCACCGCATTGACCACCGCAGGCGGCGAGCCAATGGCCCCGGCCTCACCACAGCCCTTCACCCCCAGCGGGTTATGCGTGCAGGGCGTCTGGCTGGAATGATCCACCGCATAGAAGGGCACATCATCGGCGCGCGGCATGGCGTAATCCATGAAGGACGCACTCAGCAACTGGCCATTCTCGTCATAGGCGCAGTTCTCCAGCAGCGCCTGACCGATGCCCTGACCGATACCGCCATGCACCTGACCATCCACGATCATCGGATTGACGATGTTGCCAAAGTCATCCGCCGCGGTGAAGGCCTCGATACTGACCTGCCCGGTCTCGGGGTCGACCTCAACCTCGCAGGCATAGGCGCCCGAGGGGAAGGTGAAGTTGGCCGGGTCATAGAACGCGGTCTCCTCCAGCCCCGGCTCAACCTCCAGCGGGAAGTTATGCGGCACATAGGCCGTCAGGGTCACATCGCCCCAGGCCACCGACTTGTCGGTGCCTGCCACGCTGAACTGACCGTCCTTCAGCTCGATATCGGCCTCGGAAGCCTCCAGCAGGTGGGCTGCGATCTTCTTGGCCTTGTCGATCACCTTCTCGGTGGCCTTGACCATAGCCGAGCCACAGACCGCAAGCGAGCGCGAGCCATAGGTGCCCATCCCAAACGGAATCTTCGAGGTGTCGCCATGCACGATCTCGACCATCGACTCGTCGATGCCGATCATATCGGCCACAACCTGCGGGAAGGCGGTCTCATGCCCCTGCCCGTGGCTATGCGCACCCACCATGACACTGATTGATCCGGTGGCGTTCACCCGCACGGTCGCCGCATCATAAAGACCCGCCCGGGCCCCCAGCATGCCAACGATGTTCGACGGCGCAATGCCACAGGCCTCGATATAGCAGTTGATGCCCAGGCCCCGCAGCTTGCCATTGGCCTCGCTCTGCGCCCGGCGGGCGGCAAAGCCTGCCAGATCGGCGGCGGCCTCCAGCTTGTCCATCGTCCCGTTGTAATCCCCGGTGTCATAGGTCAGCGCCACCGGCGTGTCATAGGGGAACTGGGTGACAAAGTTCTGACGGCGCAGCGCAATCGGATCGACCCCCAGCTCGCGCGCGGCCTTGTCCACCACGCGCTCCAACTGAAACGTCGCCTCGGGTCGGCCCGCGCCGCGATAGGCATCCACCGGCACCGTGTTGGTGAACATCGCCTTGACGTTCACCTGAATGACCGGCGTCTTGTAGTTGCCCGCCATCAGCGTGCCGTGCAGCCAGGTTGGCACGGAGCTTGAGAAGGTCGACAGATACGCCCCCAGATTGGCAAAGGTATTGGTGCGCAGACCGATGAAGTTGTTGTCCGCATCCAGCGCCAGCTCGATGGTGCTGACGTGGTCTCGACCATGGGCATCCGACATGAACGCCTCGGACCGGCTCGAGGTCCACTTCACCGGCCGGTTGCAGGCCTTGGCGGCGAAGGTACAGAACGCCTCTTCCGCATAGTGGAAAATCTTGGTGCCAAAGCCGCCGCCCACATCGGGGGCCACCACGCGGACCTTATGCTCGGGCAGGCCCAGCACAAAGGCGCACATCAGCAGGCGGATCACATGCGGGTTCTGCGATGTGGTATAGAGCGTGTACTCATCCGTCCCGCGCTTGTATTCCCCCACCGCCACGCGCGGTTCCATCGGGTTGGCGACCAGACGGTTGTTGACCAGATCCAGCGTGGTCACATGGGCCGCATTCGCGAAGACCTCGTTGACCTTGGCGTCATCGGCCTCGCCCAGCTGCCAGTCATAGCAGATGTTGTTCTTCAGATCGTCATGAACCAGCGTCGCGCCCTCTTGGGCTGCGGCCTTCATGTCCATCACGGCGGGCAGTTCCTCGATGTCCACCTCGATCGCCTCGGCCGCGTCGCGCGCCTGTTCCAGGCTGTCGGCCACCACGGCGGCAATGGGATCGCCCACATGGCGCACTTTACCCTGGGCCAGAATGGGGTGCGGAGGCTCCTGCATCGGCGCGCCGTGCTTGTCCGTCACCTCCCAGCCGCAGGGCATGCCGCCCACGCCTTCGAAATCCTTGCCGGTGAACACCTTGACCACGCCGGGCATCGCCTCAGCCGCTGATGTATCCACGCTTTTCAAACGTCCATGCGCGATATCCGAGCGCAGGAAATGGACATAGGCCTGTCCGGCCACGTTGATGTCGTCGGTATAATTGCCAGCTCCGGTCAGAAAGCGTACGTCCTCGCGCCGCTTGGAACTGGCTCCGATGCCACTGTCTTTGGGCATTGCTTGTTCTCCTCCCTGGAAAAGAATTTTCGTCGAAAATTCTTACCCGCCTTATTCGGCGGCGATGCTTGAAACGTCCTGACCCGAAGCGGCCATGATCGCCTTGACGATGTTATGATAGCCCGTGCACCGGCACAGATTGCCTTCCAGATACTTCCGGATCTCAGCTTCCGTCGGGCGCGGATTGTCCTTAAGCAAAGCCGCCGCACTCATCACCATGCCCGGCGTGCAGAAGCCGCATTGCAGGCCATGGTGATCCTGAAACGCCTGCTGAATGGTGTTCAGCGTCCCATCCTCTGCCGCCTGACCCTCAATCGTGCCAACCTCGGCCCCGTCCGCCTCAACCGCCAGCATGTTGCACGACTTCACAGCCTGACCATTCACATGCACAACACAGGCCCCGCACTGCGCCGTGTCACACCCAACATGCGTCCCCGTTAAACCCAAATGATCCCGCAAAAATCCAGACAATAACGTCCGACCCTCAACATCACCGCTCACAGACATCCCATTCACAGTCAGCGATATTTTCATCACATTTTCCTCCCTTAAATCTATAGCTCAACCGCCCAAAACGCGCTTGAGCCAGCCTTTCTTTTCGGTTGCCTCTTCCGCTTGTTGTTCTGGTTCAGCTGCCGCTTCGCTGGCGGGGGCCTCTGGCTCGACCTCGACCGCGCTTTGGAAATTCTGAAAGAACTGATCCGCCATTTTCTTGGCGAAACCGTCCACGACGCGGCCACCCAGTTGGGCCAGCTTGCCGCCCACGCGCGCGTCCACGTTGTAGGTCAGCAAGGTGCCTTCGGCGACATCGGACAGCGTGACATCGGCCGCGCCCTTGGCAAATCCGGCAGCGCCGCCCTTGCCTTCGCCCGACAATTTCAGGCTTTCCCCGGACACCATGTCGGACAGGGTCACTTTCCCTTTGAACGTGGCTTTGACGGGGCCGACTTTCTGCACCACGGTGGCATCGAACCCGTCCTCTGCGGTGCCGGTCATCTCTTGGCAACCGGGGACGCATTTGCGCAGAACATCTGCCGACAGAAGGGCATTCCAGACCTCGGACCGTGGCGCGGCTATTGTGCGGCTGTCATGTAACTCCATGTCACTCCTCCAGAGTTTTTTCCAACCTATGGCGTCGGGGCCGCAAAGCATATGCGACCTTGGGCGTAGTCAGCGCAGTTCGGGAGGGGTATGCGTCAGCCCATAATCCTCGAAGATTTTGGCGATGCGGCCATCCTGAAGCGCTGCATAGATCGCATCATCAACCGCATAACTGAGGCCGCGATAGGCAAAATGCACAGCCACGCCACTGGTCCAGGTGCTGACGGCAAAGCCGGGCAAAGGCGGGGTATGGATATCCAGATCGGGGGTCAGTCCGGCCTCAAGCTGGGCGCGGGGGCCCATTGCGGCCATCGTTTCACCTGCGGCCAGGGCCTGCATCGCCTGATCTGCAGTAGGGAACCGGCTGACATTCTGCGACAGTTGCCCGCCGGGAAAAGACGACAGGTAGAAATCAGCAATTGAGTCGTTTTCAACCGCGACGGTGTCAAAACGGAAATAGGCCGGAACCGGAGGGTCTTCGGGATAGGCATCGCGGCGAAAGGCGATGGCGATTTCCTCGTCATGATACTGGCCGGTGAACACCACCTGTTCGACCCGGCAGGCAAATTCGCTGTCATAGGGAATGTGCAGCATGACATTGGCCACGCGCCCGTTGATCAGCGGACCTTTCCAGATCCAGTTGCGCAGATCGGCCTCTAGGTTCTCTCCTGCCGCGACCAGATTGAACCGGGGCTCGACCCCCAGATCCTGTGCAATCAACTTGCCGATTTCGATGTCCACGCCCTGAATCTTACCGTCCTGCTCAAACGACCAGGGCGCGAAATCTTCGTAGGCGGCGAATTCGATATAGCCGCGCTCGACAATGGTATCGAGGTCAGCGCCCACGATGTCGCGGCTGGCATTCTGGGGTTTGGGTTGGGGCACATGGTCTTCACACCTGGCCAGAGCCGACCCGGCGGACAGGGCGGCGACCAACAGGGAGAAAATGAAATGGCGTCCGATCATGTGCCCCAGTCTGCCGTTCTATTGCGCGGCAGACAATCCGATAGTCAGCTGCTCCGCCGCCTGTGCAAAATCCGGGGCCTCGCCCGAGATCAGCACCGCAGCGCGCAGGGCCACCGAGTCGGCCACAGGCGCGCCCGAGCCGGTTTCGATTGTGCCCGCGATCTCGTTCAGTTCGGATTGCAGGGCGGCTGTGTCCCCATCCGCGCCCTCGGCCATAGCGGCCAGCTCGTCGCGGATTTCCTTCAACCGGTCCGAATGATCATCCAGCGCGCCGTCATCGGGGCGGGTCTCGATATAGGTACGAATGGCCCAGGCGGCCTTTTGGCCCAACAGATCGCCAAAGGCGGGCATCTTGGTGATGCCGTTCTGGGTATAGCCCTCACGGAAGCGTTCGATATACCATTCATCGCCGTATTCTTCAGCCTCGAGGTAGCGAAGGTCAGGCGCCAGTCCGCCCGATACGACGCCCAAACCGTGGCAGCGTGCGCAGTTCTGGTTATAGCCGGAATCGCCGATTTCGATTGCAGCCTGCCAGACCTCTTCGCCCTGATCGCGATAGGGGTTCTCGATCAACCATTCCTCGCTCACGTCGGGCAGGGCATCCGTATTTACCGGCTGGGGCGCGACATCTCCATGTGCCAGCGCCATGCCCGCTGTCACTGTAGCCGCAATCGCCGCGCTGTAAAAACCAAGACGCATTTCATCCTCCTGCTGAAGCTTTCCCCGGTCATAGCGCAGGCAAAAACAACGCGACATTCGACCTTGGTTGCAGATGGGCGAAATCTGCGACTAAGGTCGAATGGCTTTCCCATTTTCGACCGGCTTTTACTTTTAGGGCCGGGGAGGAGGCGCGAACATGTTCAGATTTTCTTTTGTTCTTGCAGCCTTGACGCTGACATCTGGCGCTGCGCAGGCTGAGGTTGCGATTTCAGTGACCTATCTGCAGCAAGAGGTTGAGCGCCCTCCGGTTCTGTCCAACCTCGACCCGATTCCCGAAGATCTGGGCAAGGCGGGGGCCGAGCTGGGTCTGGCCGACAATCTGACGACGGCCAAGTTTCTGGGGCATAAATATGATCTGACGGTGACCACGGTGCCCGCGGGCGGTGACTGGGCGCAAGCCGCGCGGCAGGCTTTGGTCAATGGTCCCTTCGTCATTCTGGATGCGCCTGCGCAAGCGCAGCTTGAGGTCGCCGATCTGCCCGAAGCGGCAGGCGCGGTGCTGTTTAACGCCTCGGCCCCGGACCTGTCGCTGCGCGAGGCCGAGTGTCGCGCCAACCTGTTACACACGTTGCCATCGGATGTGATGCGCACCGATGCACTGACGCAGTTCCTTGTCAAACGCCGGTGGGATGAAATAGTCCTGATCTCGGGCGAGCATCCGGGGGATCAGGCCTTTGCCGAGGCGCTGAAGCGGTCGCTGCAAAAGTTCCGGTTGGACCTGCAGGCGGAAAAGACGTGGGTGTTCGATGCCGATCTTCGACGAAATGCAGCACAAGAGGTGCCACTGTTTACGCAAGACTTCGGCGACTATGACGTGTTGCTAGTCGCTGATGAGCTGGACGATTTCGGCCGCTATATCCCCTTCAACACATGGGAACCGCGCCCCGTTGCCGGGTCAGAGGGGTTGCAGCCCGTCACGTGGTCGCGCGTGGTTGAACAATGGGGCGCTGTGCAGATGCAGAACCGTTTTGCCGATCAGGCAGGGCGGGCGATGCGCCCCAAGGATTACGCCGCGTGGGCGGCCTATCGGGCCTTGGGCGAGGCGGTGACGCGCACCCAATCCGACGACCCTGCGGTTCTGCGCGACTATATCCTGTCGGATGATTTCGAACTGGCGGGCTTCAAAGGCCGCGCGATGAATTTCCGGGCCTGGAACGGCCAGTTGCGGCAACCCATCCCGCTGGTCACGGATCGCGCCGTTGTGGCGATGGCTCCGCTTGAGGGGTTTCTGCACCAACGCACCGAACTGGACACGCTGGGCATTGATGAAGCCGAAAGCCAGTGTCAGGCATTTAAGGAGTAACAGCGATGAGACTAGCAGCACTTCTGGCAGCGACCGCGCTTTGCGCTCCTGCCACTGCCGATGAGATCTGGATCAGCAATGAAAAGGACGACACGCTCAGTGTGATCGACATCGAAACGCTTGAGGTGATCCGCACGATCGAGACCGGAGAACGCCCGCGCGGGATCACGTTCTCCAAGGACTACTCCGTTCTCTATATCTGCGCGTCCGACAGTGACTCGGTGCAGGTGATGGACCCCGAAACGGGCGAGATTCTGCACGACCTACCCTCGGGCGAGGACCCTGAGCAGTTCGTACTGCACCCCAATGACAAGCATCTTTATATCGCCAATGAGGATGACGCGATTACTACAGTGGTAGACACGGAATCGCGCACGGTGATTGCCCAGATCGACGTGGGAATCGAGCCGGAAGGCATGGCCGTCTCACCAGATGGCAAGATTGCCATCACGACGTCCGAGACCACCAACATGGCTCATTGGATCGATACGGAAACGCAAGAGCTGTTTGCCAATACGCTCGTCGACTCCCGACCACGTCACGCCGAGTTCCTGAAGGACGGCACGGAGCTTTGGGTGAGTTCCGAGATTGGGGGCACGATCACCGTGTTTGACGTCGAAACCCAGACCGAGAAGGCCAAGATCGAGTTTGAGGTCGAAGGGGTCCACCCCGACCGGGTACAGCCCGTGGGGTTTGAGTTGTCGAACGGGGACGAGACCGCATTTGTCGCGTTGGGGCCGTCGAACCATGTCGCCGCCGTCAACGCCGAAACCTACGAGGTTGAGGATTACATCCTCGTGGGTCGCCGCGTCTGGCACATGGATTTCAACGCCGACAAGTCGCTGTTGTTCACCACCAACGGCGTCTCCGGCGATGTGACTGTGATTGATGTGGCCAAGCGCGAACCGATCAAGACGATCAAGGTTGGGCGTTTCCCTTGGGGCGCGGCCTTCCGTCCGACCAACTGACAATATTGAGGAGACTTAAGTGATGAAGCGACTGATATGCGTGGCCGCGATGATGGTTATGGCCTTGCCAACTGCAGCTTTGGCTGACGATGATGATGATGACGACGGCTTTGGTCTTGCGGGTCTGCTGTCAGCCAAGAACAAGGAAGATCTGCCGCCAATCACCCTTTCTGCCGGCGTACCTCTGGCCGAGGCGCCGTGGGAGCTGAAATCCGGCACCTATTATGAGTTCGAAATTCAAGGCGACGGCAGTCAGGAACTGGCTTTGGTCGGGCCCGAGTTCTTCCGCGCGATCTGGGTGGATGAGATCGTGGTCGAAGGGTTGGAAATCCGGCCTCTGGGCGTCGATTCCGTTGAATTCGACGAGGCGGGAGAGATGGAAATAGGCTTTGTCGCAATCAAGCCGGGCAGCTACTATCTGAAAGTGCCGGGCAGCACCGGCGAAACGCAGCGGCTGGAGATTACCATTAAGTGACAGGGCTTTCGGTCCGCAATGTCAGCTACGCCTATGGCGACAAACGCGCCCTTGATGACGTGAGCTTTCATGTCCCGCAGGGCGCGTTTTGCGCGTTGCTGGGGCCCAATGGCGCGGGGAAATCAACGCTGTTTTCCCTTCTGACCCGCCTGTTCACCACCGCGCAGGGGGTGATAGAGGTGGCGGGGTTCGATATCTCGAAACAGCCCCGTCAGGCCTTGGCGCAGATCGGGGTGGTGTTTCAGCAGCCGACGCTGGATCTGGACCTCACGGTTCATCGCAACCTCAGCTATTTCGCTGCCTTGCATGGCCTGTCAGGTCGTGCTGCCGAGACCCGTATCACCGCCGCGCTGGAACGTCTGGATATGGCCGAACGCGCAAGCGAACGCACACGCGATCTGAATGGCGGCCATCGCAGACGGCTGGAGATCGCGCGTTGCCTGATCCACGCGCCTTCGGTACTGTTGCTGGACGAACCGACAGTGGGGCTGGATGCCGCCGCGCGCAGTGCCATCACCCAACATGTGCATGATCTGTCGGCACAGGATGGTTTGACCGTGTTGTGGGCGACCCATCTGACCGATGAGATCACCCCCGACGATCAGCTTGCCATCCTGCATCGGGGCAAGATGCTGACACAAGGCACCTGCCGCGACATCACCGGCGACCAACCTCTGCAAAAGGTGTTTTTGTCGATGACCGGAGCCGCCACATGACCGGTGCGCTGATCGCCCTGTGCGCGATCCTGATCCGCGAGGCGCTGCGTTTTGTGCGTCAACGAAGCCGGTTCATCGCCGCTTTGGTACGCCCGTTGGTCTGGCTGGTTGTCTTTGCTGCCGGGTTCCGCGCAGCATTGGGCCTGTCGATCACGCCGCCCTATCAGACCTATATCACCTATGAGATCTACATCGTGCCGGGCCTGTGCGGCATGATTATGCTATTCAATGGGATGCAAAGCTCTCTCAGCCTTGTCTATGACCGTGAGATGGGGTCGATGCGGTTGCTGCTGACCAGCCCTCTGCCGCGGTGGTGGTTGTTGTTCTGCCGCCTGCTGGCCAGCACCACGATCTCGATCCTGCAGGTCTATACGTTTCTGGCGGTTGCCGCGATCTGCGGGATTGATATGCCTTGGTACGGATATCTGTGCGTCTTTCCCGCGCTGATCATTGCCGGACTGATGCTCGGCGCTCTGGGTTTGGCTTTGTCCTCGGCCATCAAACAGCTTGAGAATTTTGCGGGGGTGATGAATTTTGTCATCTTCCCGATGTTCTTTCTGTCCTCGGCGCTTTACCCGCTTTGGAAGATGGCCGAAAGCTCGGCCCTGTTGCGCGATATCTGCGCGCTTAACCCCTTTACCCACGCAGTCGAGCTGATCCGCTTTGCGCTCTATGGTCAGTTCAATGGCGCGGCCCTGGGCTGGACCATCCTGGCCGGTCTGGCGTTTTTGGGCCTTGCGCTGTGGGGCTATGATCCGGCCCGCGGGATCAAACGCCCCGGACGCTAAGCTGTCTACGACCATAGCAGAGGTGAAATCCCCCCCCGATGCGCTAGTATGCCTTTCAAACGGAGGGTTCTTTCATGATCCGTATCGCATTTGCACTACTGTTTCTGGGCACAGCCGCCTCGGCCCAGACGGTCGAGGATGAGTTCGGCACGCTCAACCCGCAGGACACGGGATTTGGCCGCGTCATGAGCAATATTGACAATGGCGTCACCGATATGACGACCTGCGCAACCGGCTACTACATCACCAAATCCGGCCGGCACGAGATGGCGCGCAAGCTGTTCGAAAGCTGCGCCAATGCCGGGTATACCGGCGCGATGACATGGATGGGGCAGTTGGACAATAACGGGCTGGGCGGAGACTACGATCCCGATGCCGCCGCCGCCTGGGACAAACGCGCCGCTGATCTGGGCGATCCGGTGGGCAAGTTCAACTATGGTCTGAACCTGCTGCGCGGTCACGGGGTGGCGCAAGACCCCGAGCTAGGCCGCGCCTATGTGGATGAAGCCGCAAGCGACGGCTTGAAGATCGCCAAACGTCTGCAAGAGTCTGGCTATGATCCCAACGAGGTCACGCCGGACGCAGATGAGTGGAAGTACGCGCCCTTGTTCTGAAAAAACCTGATTTTCTGCGTTTTCTACGACCAAAGGATGAGGCCGCGCGCCTGATTTCTTGATATGCGTCAAGCTTGGGGCCCAGGGTGCGGGCCTATACTCCGACAAACGTTCGGAGGATCAAATGAAACACATCATCTTGTCCCTTGGCCTTGCTGCCTGCGCAGCTTCAGCCGCACCTGCATATGCCCAATCCACCTTTGACCGCGTCAAGGTCGAGGCGGGGGAAACCCTGTTTGTCTCGGAATGCCGCCGCTGCCATGCGCCGGGCGCGACCGATCCCAGCTATGGCCCTCAGCTGGACGGTGTCGTCGGGCGCAGGGCGGGCACGGTCGACGGCTATGAGTATTCTGAGGCTCTGGCCGGATCAGGCATCGTCTGGACACCCGCCGCTTTGCGCGCATGGATGGAAGACAATGACGGATTCATGCCCGGCACAAAGATGCGCCATGTCGGGATCGAGGACCGGACGGTGCAGGACTTCATTCTGGCCTATCTGAGCAGCATCTCAGACCAGTGATTAGTCGATCACGACCTTCGGTAGCCAGTGACTGTCGGGATCGGCCACGTGGATGTCTTCCTCGGATACGGGCCGGAGATCTCCGTCTTCAGGTGGGGCCGATAGGATGCCCATATCCATTTCGTGCAGCTGTCCGACCAGGCGGTCACCGTCGCGTTGCAGGCGGTAGTAGACTCCGTTCCACATATCAATGCCGTATTCGGTGGCGCCCTTGTGGATAAACAGCAGGTCGTATTCCATATCGGTCAGATTGTCGTCCGAGACCTCGCGCCGCAGAGCATAAGGGTAGGGGACATGGCACCAGTGTTTGTCCGCCCCTTCAAGACAGCGAAACGGGCGCATGGACAGGAAATGGTCTGCGAAGGGGCCCGCGCTCAGGTCGATCTGATAGGCTACGGCGTCGCTCTTGGGATCGAAAGTCACGTGTCCGATCAATAACTTGTTGCCTTCTCCGTCGACCAGAGAAATGGCTTTCTGCCCCGACAGAGGATCGGCCAGCGCGGGCTGCGCGCAGATCAAAACCGCAGGGATAAACCAAGTGAAAAGCCTCCGCATCATAGCCTCGCGCATCAAATAAGATGGCCCAACCTAGTTGAAATCTGCCGTTTGCGCCCTACGACCAATGTGCAATTCCAACACCGGTGCCTGCCTGCGAATAATACTCTCGCCAACAATCCCGACGCGTCGGAGATTCGGCGTGGAGGAAAGACATAAGTCTAGGGAGGATACCGATGAAACGGTTTATCATGGCCGCCGCTGCGAGCATTGTCGCGACCAGCGCGGCCTATGCAGAAGTTACCGAAGACGATCTGGCCAATGACCAAACGATCACAACTCAGGTTGTGACCAATGGTATGGGGCGGCATTTGCAGCGCTACAGCCCGCTGGATATGCTGAACAAGGACAACGTCAAGAACCTGCTTCCGGCCTGGGCCTTCAGTCTTGGCGGAGAGAAGCAGCGCGGACAGGAAACTCAGCCGCTGATCTATGACGGGATGATGTATATCACCGGGTCGTATTCACGCCTCTATGCGATTGATCTGGAGACCGGCAAAGAGGTCTGGCAATACGATGCCCGCCTGCCCGAAGGCATTCTGCCCTGCTGTGACGTGGTCAACCGGGGCGCTGCCATCTATGGCGACAAGGTCATTTTCGGTACGCTGGACGCGCGGATCGTGGCGCTGAACAAGGACACGGGCGATGTGGTCTGGCGCGACAAGATTGCCGACTACAAAGCGGGCTATTCCTATACGGCTGCCCCGCTGATCGTCGACGGTCTGGTCATCACCGGCAACTCGGGCGGTGAGTTCGGCATCGTCGGCGCGGTTCAAGCGCGGGACGTCAATACCGGCGATCTGGTCTGGGAACGCCCCGTTATCGAAGGTCACATGGGCACGCTGAATGGCGAAGAAAGCACCATGACAGGTGAGCTGAACGCGACCTGGCCCGGTGACATGTGGAAAACCGGCGGCGGCGCGACCTGGTTGGGCGGCTCTTACGATGCTGACACCGACACGCTGGTCTTTGGCGCAGGCAACCCGGCCCCCTGGAACAGCTGGCTACGCGATGCCGGCACCCCGACCGAGGGCAACAAGGGCGACAACCTCTATGCCGCCAGCCGTATCGGAATCGACCCCAAAACCGGCGAGATCAAGTGGCATTTCCAGACTACCCCGCGTGAAGGCTGGGACTATGACGGTGTGAACGAAGTGGTCGCTTATACCGACCGCGAAGGTAACCAGCGCTTCGCCACTGCCGACCGGAACGGGTACTTCTATGTTCTGAACCGTGAGGATGGTGGGTTCGTCTCGGCGACACCTTTCGTCAAGGACATTACATGGGCCGACGGAATTGATGAAACCGGCCGTCCGATCTTTGTCGAAAACAACCGTCCCGGTGATCCGGCCGCTGCGGCTGATGGCAACAAGGGTGAGGTCATCTTTGCCTCGCCGTCCTTCCTGGGCGGCAAGAACTGGATGCCGATGGCCTTCTCGCAGAACACCGGTAATTTCTACGTGCCTTCGAACGAATGGGGCATGGACATTTGGAATGAGCCGATCACCTACAAGAAAGGCGCGGCCTATCTGGGCGCGGGCTTTACCATCAAGCCGAACTACGAGGATCACATCGGTTCGCTCAAGGCGATTGACCCCGATACCGGCGAGTGGAAGTGGGAATACAAGAACGACGCGCCGCTGTGGTCAGGTGTGATGACGACGGCTGGCGGGCTGGTGTTCTTTGGCACCCCCGAAGGCGAGTTCATCGCGCTGGATGACGAAACCGGCGAAAAGCTGTGGTCGTTCCAGACCGGCTCGGGCATCGTGGGTCAGCCTGTGACCTGGGAACAGGATGGCGAACAGTATGTCTCGATCATATCCGGCTGGGGCGGTGCGGTTCCGCTGTGGGGCGGTGAAGTGGCCAAGAAGGTCAACTACCTCAACCAGGGAGGCACGTTGTGGACTTTCCGCCTGCCCAAGGAACTGGCCTCGGCGAACTGAGCCGAGCCCTGACCCCCAAAAAGATCGCGCGCCCGCCAGTCGGGCGCGCGTTTTTGTGATCTACGACCTTCGGCCAATAGGCGTTTGACGCCGGGGTTGTTAGCCTTGGAACAAAGAGAGTTACATTGCAAAGGCGCCTCTTATGCTTGCAGAACCCGCCAGACAAAATGATTTTGAGAATGTTCTGATTGTCGACGATCATCCGTTGTTCTGCGATGCGTTGTCGATGACGCTGCAAAGCGTCGCTGAGATTGGGGAAATTCATACCGCAAACTGTCTGGAACGGGCCATGGAGCTTTTGTCAGGTGGGTTGAAGCCAGACGCTGTTATGTTGGATCTCAACTTGCCGGATGTAGATGGGCTTGACGGTCTGGTTCGACTAAGGGCCGCGGCCAATGCCCCGGTCATTGTGGTTTCGTCACTCGCCGACAATCGCGTAGTGAGTCAGGTGATACAAGCGGGTGCTGCAGGGTACGTTCCGAAACACAGCCAGCGCGAGGTTTTTCGAACTGCGTTCGAGACAGTTCATTCCGGAGATGTATTCTTACCCGAAGGATGCGTTCTCGTCGAAGACGAAGAAGCCGACGAACAGAGTGACGCCATCAACAGGCTAGCGACGTTGACAAATCAGCAGGCGCGAATCCTTCAGCTGATTTGTGAAGGCAAGCTGAATAAGCAAATTGCTTATGACCTGTCGATCGCTGAAACTACGGTTAAGGCACATGTCACTGCTATCATGCGAAAGTTAGGGGTTCAAAGCCGAACGCAAGCTGTTCTGATTGCAAAGAAAGCGTCTTTTGCCAGCGTCTTGCAAGAATAAGGCAAGGTGTCTTACTGTCGTTAAAGTCGTCGCGCTTTAGGGAGGAGGCACGATGGAGTACGCAGTCGGATTGGCGACAGCCCAATCCGGTTCATCCGGTATAGTTAGAACGGCTTTTGCAAGTTGTGACGCCACGGAACCGGTCGGTGTCCTGGCAGATGCGTTTGGCGATGACCCGATGGCTTTGGTCATATTGTTTGTCAGCCCAAGTGCTGATGCCGAGACAATTATTGCCGAGGCTGCAGAACGATTCTCACCCACTCAGGTGGTCGGTTGCACGACAGCGGGAGAGTTGGGCGAATACGGTTACGGCGAAGATCAGATCGTAGCAATGGGTTTACCGCGTTCGCATTTCCAAGCGAGAACTGTTCCTGTATCGAACTTGGATGACTTTGATGCCGAGGGAATCATCAACGAAATGATCCGAAACCGAAACGCCATGATGCGCGACTGTTCGGATTGGGAACACGAATTCACCTTCCTCATGATTGACGGGCTGTCCACCAAGGAAGACAAGCTGACGGCAGAACTGGCTGTGGGGTTGGGTCCAGTGCCTCTGTTTGGAGGGTCAGCCGGCGACGGGACTGATTTTGGCCATACATATGTTTTGCACGACGGGCGCGCGCTGGAAAACGCAGCCATTCTGGTGCAGGTGCGAACGCGGTGCCCGATCAAAGTGTTCAAAACGGACCACTTGATACCGGCAGCCCGTCGTATGGTTGTTACCAAGGCTGATCCGGCCAAACGTGTCGTTCAGGAAATCAACGCTGAACCAGCAGCGCGGGAATACGCTCGGATTCTGGGTAAAGACCCTGAACAATTGACCACTTTTACCTTTGCTGCGCATCCTGTTGTGGTGCAGATTGGCGGTCAGCATCATGTCCGCGCCATCCAACGCGTCGCTGGCAATGGTGATCTGGTTTTCTTCTCGGCAATTGACGAAGGTCTGGTTCTAACTTTGGCCGAGCCGCGCGATATGGTGGAACATCTTCAAGAAGAAATTGCTGCTTTGAACGAAAAGCAGCAGCCTGACACGATCTTGGCCTGTGATTGCATTCTGCGTCGTCTTGAGGCGCAGGAAAAACAGAAGACACACGACATATCGCGCATTCTGTCGGATAACCGTGTTTTCGGGTTCTCGACCTATGGAGAGCAATACAACTCGATCCACGTCAATCAAACCCTGACCGGTGTTGCGATATACCCGCCCAAGGATGACTAGGGCATGATTGAATACCTTACCGACCCTGCGGACCCGATAGAACGGCAGAATGAAAAACTGCTGAAGATCATCGAGGCGCTGATGATGCGGGTTGAGAAGTCAACGGATGCTTCGGGTGCTGCGTACGCCCAGTTTCAGCGCGCGGCCATGCTTGAGCAGGAGGTGCGTGCCAGAACCAACGATCTGGAGCGTGCGCTTGAACTTCTGAATGACTCAAATTCCAGACTGGCGCAGGCCAATCAGGAAACGGAAGCTGCCCGAGCTGATCTGGCAAATGCAATTGAGACAGTTCAAGAAGGTTTTGCACTGTTCAATCGGGACGAAAAACTGGTCCTTTGCAACAGCCGTTTCGGGCTGCATATGCCTGATATCAAGGAACGTCTCAGTCCTGGATTGCGGTTTGTCGAATATGTCGAACTGGTCAGCCAGTCCAGGTACCTGTCGCTGCCGAAGGCGTTGACTTCGCAAGACTGGGTTAAGCGCCGTGTCGCGCGCCACGCGGACGATCATGTTGTGTTCAACGTACGCCTGAGTGGGAACCGCTGGATTCAGGTTTCCGAACATCGGACACCGGATGGGGGTACAGTGATCTTGCAGACGGATGTCTCAGACATTATGCGGATCGAACGAGAGGAAAGAGATCGAATTCTTGACGACAAAGCCAGCCTGATCCGCGCGACACTGGAACATATTGAGCAAGGTGTTTGTATTTTCGACAGTAAGCATCGCCTTATTGGCTGGAACAACCGGGCCTCTGAGTTGTTGGCGATCCCGGTGTCGCAATTTCAGATGGGAACACAGTTCAAGACCCTGACAAACCGACTGAGCGCCGATGTCACTTTCAAAGACGGATTTACCCAGCATGATTTGCTCTATTGGGTGAACACCCAGACGGAACGCGAACCTCTGCAATTTGAAATGGACCGGGGCCGGTTCAAAATGTTGTTGGTCTTTGCGCAGGAAATGCCGGACAAAGGTTTTGTGATTTCGTTTACGGATGTCACTGCCGAAAGGAAATCGGCGCAAGCCCTGATAGACGCAAAGAACTTGTTGGAAAATCGTGTTAAGGCCCGGACGGTAGAATTGGCAGAAGCATTAAGCGAGGCTGAGCGCGCGAATGCTTCAAAGTCCAGATTTGTAGCTGCAGCCAGCCACGATCTTTTGCAACCCCTCTCGGCGGCAAAACTATATGTCGCATCCCTTCGAAATGGGTTGGGTGAAACTGATACCCATGAAGTCGCAATTAAGGCAGAAAGCGCTCTGAACAGCGTCGAACACATCCTTGAAGCACTGTTGGACATCTCGAAACTGGATTCAGGCAAAGCGGCAGTGCATCTTTCGGCGGTGCCCGTTGGTGAAGTGTTTAAACAGATGGAAGATGCCTTTCGGCCTGTTGCGAAGGCGAAAGGGTTGGACTTGCGGGTCGTTCCGACCACAGCATTGGTAAAAAGCGACGCCAGTTATCTCAGGCGCATTCTTCAGAACTTACTGTCCAACGCGATCCGGTACACCGAAACAGGTAAGGTTTTGGTTGGGGTCAGAAGGCGAAAGGATGCTATTTCCATCGAAGTGCTGGACTCTGGAGTAGGGATCCCAGCTGACCAGCGCGAGATCGTATTCCAAGAGTTTCAACGCCTGCATTCCGATGCCAGCGCGGCGCAGGGCATGGGCCTTGGTTTGGCCATTGTCGAACGCGCTTGCGAATTACTGAACCACCCGATCCACCTTAGGTCCAAACTGGGAAAAGGTACGGCGTTCTCAGTTGAGGTGCCGACCGTGCAGGGACAAGATTACTCAAGAGACTCATCCGCAGAGATACAGGAGCAAAGAGCTGGTCAGTTGACTAACACAATTGTCCTGCTGATCGAAAATGACAAGGATCTCAGAAATGCATTGGCCATCACGATGGAGTCTTGGGACGTTGATGTTATTGAAGCAGCGAGCGAAATTCAAGCCGTCGACCTGTTACGTGAAATCGAGATTTCGCCCGATGCGATGGTTGTAGACTTTCAGTTGGATGATGGAAAGACCGGAACAGAAGCGGTCTGGAATATAAAGGCCGAGTTCGGCAGCATGCCCGCGTTGATCATTTCTGCAAACAGATCACTGGAAACGGCCGAAGAATGTAAGTCGAACGGCCTGACTCTGATCCACAAACCGATCAACGATAAAGAGCTTAAACACCAATTGAGCAGTCTGTTGTCGCGTTGACCCGGCTTCACAACCCGTTCGAAGGTGGAGCATCTAGACCTGAGGTAAAAGCCGGGATCGAATGAGGAATCGCCTCTCGGTACCATTATCGAGGCTAAACATGCCGCCGCGCCCCGGCACCACATCAAGGATAATCTGCGTATGTTTCCAGACCTCGTATTGTGCGCCTGAGATATAGAATTCTGCCCCGCCAATATCGCCAAGCTTTACATCTGATTTTCCTAGCGGGAATTCACCTTTGGGATAACACATCGGGGAGGAGCCATCGCAGCATCCGCCGGATTGATGAAACATGACCTCACCATTGCGCACCTGAATCTCTTTCAGCAGTTCAAGCGCGCCCTCCGTCGCGACAACCCGCGCATTCGGATCGGTACCGGCAATTGGTTCGTCATCCGAGACACATGTAATCTTGGGGTCCATTGCTTACCTCCAAAGAAGGATGGGCGGGGCCATGCTCGCCCCGCCAATAAGTCTACAAATTCAGGATCACCTTAGAAGAAGCCGAGTTTGTTCGGGCTATAGCTGACCAGCATGTTTTTGGTCTGCTGATAATGATCCAGCATCATTTTATGGGTCTCGCGTCCAATCCCCGACTGCTTGTACCCACCAAATGCGGCATGGGCAGGATAGGCGTGATAGCAATTTGTCCAGACACGTCCGGCTTTGATTGCGCGGCCAAAGCGGTAACACTTGTTGGCATCGCGCGACCAAACACCTGCACCCAGCCCGTACAGCGTATCATTCGCGATCTCTAGCGCTTCGTCCTCATCCTTGAATGTTGTCACCGACACCACGGGGCCAAAGATTTCTTCTTGGAAGACGCGCATCTTGTTGTTGCCTTTCAGGATTGTTGGCTCGATGTAATACCCGTTCGCCATATCTCCCGGCATCTGGCGTTCGCTGCCGCCAGTCAGCACTTCAGCACCTTCTTGCCGACCAATATCAAGATAGGAAAGAATCTTCTCTTTCTGCTCGGAAGAGGCTTGCGCCCCCATCATGGTTCCACCTTCACGCGGGTCGCCGCAATCGATGGCCTTGGTCCGTTCGATGGCCCGTTCGATAAAGCGCTCATAGATGTCCTCGTGAATCAAGGCGCGGCTTGGGCATGTGCAGACCTCGCCCTGATTCAGCGCGAACATCACGAAACCTTCGATGGCCTTGTCAAAAAACGCATCGTCCTCGTTCAGAACATCCTTGTGGAAAATGTTCGGAGACTTACCACCCAATTCCAGTGTCACTGGTATGATGTTCTCGGTCGCGTATTGCATGATCAGTCGACCGGTTGTGGTCTCTCCGGTAAAGGCGATCTTGGCGATGCGGTTGGATGTGGCCAACGGTTTGCCTGCCTCAAGACCAAAACCGTTGACCACATTCAACACTCCTGCAGGCAGAATATCCGCAATCAACTCGCAGAAAACCATGATGGTTGCAGGTGTCTGCTCGGCCGGTTTCAGAACCACGCAATTTCCTGCTGCGATGGCAGGTGCTAGTTTCCAGGCCGCCATCAGCAGCGGGAAATTCCAAGGGATGATCTGCCCGACGACGCCCAGTGGTTCGTGAAAGTGATAGGCAACCGTGTCTTGGTCAATTTCGCCCATCGTGCCTTCCTGAGCACGGATCGCGCTTGCGAAATACCGGAAATGATCAATCGCAAGCGGCAGGTCCGCGGCCCGTGTTTCCCGAATGGCTTTCCCGTTGTCCCATGTTTCGCAGATGGCCAGAAGCTCTAGGTTGTCTTCCAGTTTCTGCGCAATTCGCATCAGTGTATTGGCGCGCTCGGTCACGCTGGTCGCACCCCAACCATCGGCAGCTCTATGAGCAGCGTCCAGCGCTGCCTCAATATCCGAAGCACCAGAGCGCGCAATCTGGCCAATTGAGCCCCCTGTGATTGGGCTGATATTGTCAAAGTACTGACCTGAATCCGGCGCTCGAAAGTCTCCGCCAATGAAATTGTCATAGCGGGTTGCGAAAGGCGAAGCGTTTGTGGTCGCTTGCAGATTGGTCATCTCATTCATGGCATTCCTCCTTGGGTTCCGGATCGGACCATGCTCTGGCTTGTGGCTTGCGCAAAAGGCGCACGGAACCCGGTTTGACTGTTCTGACGTATGGTCGCCTTGCTATCACGGATAGTTGAATCTACATATCCGACTAAAATAGTAATGCTTTGGTCGTACAGATTTTTCGAAGGGTCCAGCAGCATTGCGGGCCAAAGAAAACAGGCCAGTCATACATGCGCCGACCTGTTTGGAGTTTTAGATGTCACTGGACTGATAGGGGGCTTTCGGCTCAGCCGCTCAACCCAAGCTGATCGATTTCTTCCCAGATTTCGGCGAACACCCGTTTCCCCTTGGCGCGCTGCTTGACGGCTTTTGCTGCTTCCAGGTTATCCAGTGCTCCTTCACCCTGAACGACCACGACGCCCACCATCCCCGCGGCTGCGTGCGGTGTACAAACATATCCATAGACACCGGGTTGCGTGAACTCGACCTCGATATCCTTGCCAATTTTTCCCTCCCAAGGTTCAGCACCCTCCGGGATCATCCCGTCAACGGACGCCGCATTGTGCCCCGGGTCCGTCGCCTTGAACAAAACAGACTGACCGGGATCTATGACGACCAGTCTGGGCAAGAAAATCTGTCGTTGTTTGGGGTCATCAGGATGCTTGTTCAGCATGTCCACAACAACAGGAGACGAAGCCCGGACGTAGGGAGCTGCCAAAAACATCGTGCCGGTCGCCAATAAAGTTCTGCGCGTCAGTATCATATTCTTTCCTTCTCTCTCGAACCAAGACCACGTTTAGTGGCGTTGAATGCGCACATTCATCCGGCGGCGTGTTGCGAACTGGGTTGGTCCTTTGCCGCGACTTTGTTTCTAAATTCATGTCCAAGAAACCGTCCATGATGCTTTGGTCGAACGCCGCGATCTAACGAAAATGGCGAAAGTCATGGAAATATTGGCACGGATTACCTTGCTAGACGTTCATGCTTTTCAGGTATCTGAAAGCATGGGACATGCAGCAAATTCCTGTGGTTTTTGGGCCCGCAACCCACGGAGGTCAAGGATACTAAATCATTGAAAAATAGTAAACTATCTTGCGATCCGCATTCTGGTTACAGTCTAAAACGACTTAAAGCATGTTGGACGGGCTCAAACTTGCGTTTGCCGCCACTTCGCTGGTGCGAATTCTTGTATCGCCAGGTTAAACGAGAGGATGTAATGGGATCTATTTGGCTCGATTCAAAATAGCGGCGCATACTTCCAGTTGTCCGCATCTGGTGTTATTTCATCCAGATCGTAATCGGCACCTTGCAATTTTCTGGCGACATCAAGCCCATCGCTTGCCGCTTCGTCAACATACCGACGCCCCAGTTCAGTATCTTGCGAAATGCCATGCCCCCGCATCAAGTTAACGCCATGGTTAAACTTCCCTACGGGGTCGCCTGCCTCTGCGGCACGTCGATCCCATTCTGCCGACGCGTCTGGATCGTATTCACCACCTAGTCCGTTGTTTTCAAGCTGGCTCATCCAGGTCATAGCCTTGGCAAAGCCAGCTTCGGCGCATTCTCTGGTAAGCCTCCGAGCCAGTTCAAAATCGTCGTTTTTTGTGACATTTATCCCAAGGGAACAAGTGATAGAGTCAATCACCCCCATCTCTATCTTCCGCACAATCATCTCTTTACCTGTGTCATCAGGATTGAGCGTGCCAAAATCGTCTTCCGTTTTGATGGGTGTTTCGGCGTAACTCTCGCTTGCGAAGATAAGGAACATAAGTGGTAGGTAGACAAGTTTCATAGCGGGTACATTCTACTAATGGCTGAAGTTCAGAACAGTTTCTGTGCATGTTTCCATTTAACCGCATCGCGCATACTTGTGTGTCAGAATCGGGCAAAAAAATTGCAAAATAGGTCGCTAGACAACGAAGCGGTAGCCGACACCGTGCACAGTTTCAATAAGGACTGGTCTGGATTTGTCCGGATCCAGCTTTTTGCGCAGGTTGATTATATGTTGGTCCAAGGCACGCGAGTTGGGAGTGTACTCGCGCGCCCACCCTCTGTCAAAGAGCTCGTCTTTCGTCACAACCGTGCCGACCCGTTCTTGCAGCAGCGAGAGCAACTTTACGTCGCGTGGGGTGAGGGAAACTTGCAGCGAGTCGCGCTGAACAACATAGCGTTTGGGATCAAGCTTGAACCCCGAGGATCGGGTTCTTTCTGTTTGTCTGAACCAAATGTAAACAAAGCCCAACAGACTTGCTATCGCAGTCAAAAGCAACAGCGCCAGTTGGTTAGATCCTTTCGACGCCAGCGCACCACTTGTGAGTTCTAAGTACTCTTCTAGTGACGCGCGTTCATAGATGAGACAGACGGGCGGTGCTGTACGACAATAAAGCAGTTGGCTGCTTTCAACGTCGAATGGTGCCCATATTGGAGTTTGGGTCTGCACCTGAAAATAGGCCAGTTCGGTTTCTGCCTCATCGGAAAACGTGTAAGGAACAGGCACCATTCCAGCTATCGGCGGGTATTGGCGTTGTCCGTCAGCGTTCCAAACCAAAGCACGAAGCAGCGGAATATCTTCCGTCAAGTGCCAGCTGATCTTATCGGGAGTATCGATAAGTTCAGCGATCATCTTCGCGTCGCTTTCTGCCTTCTGTTCCGCAATGACCCAAGGATCATTAAGCCGAACAAAGACTACCGCACAGATGGCACCAAAAGCGCCAATACCTACTGCTATCCGAAACATACGAACAGCCTAAGCTAAGCACAGTGAAAGCCAAATTAGACATTTGTGCAGGTTATTGAGAGGGGATATGATCTAGGGGTCCAAATTTGCAGACAGACCGCATTTATCCCGAACGCCGAGTGGATTAAACTCTGAGACGGAGCAATTATTGTCTTTACCACATGTGCGATACAGACGTCATTGAGGAGAATTTTGAGCTGATCTCGCGGAACTGCCAAAGCCTCAAGTAGTATAGTGCGGGTTGGTCGATGGATTGCATGAACCCACCCTTTTGCAGCTGATTACACCGATAGGTGAAATTATGTGAAACTTGCCCCTGCTCACAATTTTGCAAATCAAGCGGTGCACGTGGGCCGAACTCAGAGATGCCTGATCCACACGCATTGATCCCGGTTGGGCCCAAGTTCTTCGAGGATCCTTTCAGCATCCAGATTGAAGTCTTTGGCAATTTCCTGGACCTGAACCGCCTGAAAGCTATCCAAGTTCCGCACCGTTCGACCATCTTCAAAGGTGATCAACTCGTGTGATCTTCCAGACCAACGCACGATCCCGCCGCAAAGGGTCTGTCCTTCAACATCCGCAAGTTCGGCGACCGGGTCGGCAAAGAAATCGGTCCATTTAAGAATACCTGTGCTGACAGCTCTCGCCACTGCTTGTTCCGTTGTCCGGCACTTGAGTTTTGTGACGATCGAAGACGTCAAAGCATGCACCATTCTGGAGGAGAGCCCCGTCTGGCCAGCAACTACGGATGGGATCAATCCTGATGCGAGCATCTTCAGAACATCCATCTCCTGATCGGACAACGCATCCGTAGGAAAGTTGAAAACCGTATCAATCACATCGAGCGCGAGTAGATGCAGGACCTGCGCTTCGTGGCGAAGGGCAGGGAGCATACTCCCGACCAAGGCGTCCCAGTCGGAACGGCGCAGGTTGGAGGTAACCGTAAAGACGCCACGCTCCCCAAACGGATTGATAACCGGAATGGATAGTCCGTGCTGACCCACACCAAATTTTCTCGCTGCATCGAATAGCGGTGCGTGTTCACGCTGATCATCAAACACAGCCCAATCAATCGGGGCAATCATTGCGGCGCCAAATCGAATAAGGGGATCAATCAGAACCAGGTCGTTGTCGACGTAATGCCTGACCCATTCGGCCGGGAACGTGGTGCAACCGTGGACAACGTTGTGATGCTTGTCGATATGGGCGTAGGACGCATTCTCCAGCTCAAACCTGGAACAAATTTCCTGAAGGCGCGCCTCCCCGGTCTGTCTGAAATCCAGTTCAGAATTGCCAATGTCCGCGATTTTCATAGACCGTCTTCCTGTTCCGCGTTGCCGTCGAGGCCGATTAGCAACCTAAAGCTGAACAAACCACTCGGGATTTCCCGTAGCCAATCACAGATTTGAATACGCTTCTGTTCTGGAGGCGGAAACAGAGCAAAAACCTGCCGATGAGACACATGAATTGGAGAAGCTGGCAGCGCGCAACCCGACACGGTTAAATCCGCTTCTTGGGGTCTTGCGGAAACCCGTCTTCCTCCTCCCGGGCTCTTCGTGCCAACAAACCCATGAAACTGGAAATCAGGTTCAACTCCCCGCGCTCATCTGCGCGCACCATACCGCGAAGGTATCCGCCCGGATTAACCACGGGCGGCAGGCGCGGATCACTCAGCCTCGCGTCTATGATCAACCCGGCCAGGATTGCACCCATCACGGTCAAACGGTCAATCGCCGTATGCCATGCGGAGGCATTGGCGCCGATCTCCGACAATCGCGCCGAAACGCCGGTCTCAATCGCGTAGAGCGACGGGCTGGAATTCTGATCTCCGCCACCGGCGATATCGATATGCATACGCAGCTCGGGTGAGGCCAGTTCATATAGGATGCGGTTATTCACCTGCGGTAGTTTTTGGGCCTTGCTTGATGCCGTATCTGTCGGATGATTGCTTTCTAAGCAATGCGGAGGGCCGTAAGGCCCGGAGCCAGAACAATCTGGTTCCGAGGCTTCAGCCGAGGGCATTGTAACTTCGCCATCGGCGTTACAAGACAGAATTTCTTCTTCAATTTGGTCTTGTATATGGCACCCGAAACAGGCTTCGGGTTCACCCGAAAATTCACCGGGTTTTTTAACATATATTTCGATCCGCTTCCAAAGATCGTGAGCTGCCTGAACATGTGATCTGAGCCCATCCAGCGACATGTATTTCAGCTTGTCGGCACGCGGCCAGGATCGAAGTTCCCCCATCATGTCTTCCAGGCCTTCAGGACTGCAGGGGAGCGAGGCAAACACTGCCAAGCTGTGTTTCACATGTCGGTAAAGCCGTGATCGATCCCCGCGCAGCTCGTCATGTTCTTTCTTCTCGGCTTTGCTTTGCTCGTCTGCGTCGCGCATCTCTGAAATGAGGTTTAGGGCAGGGGTCAGAAAGAGGCCGAGCCCCTTGCGCTTACAACGCGCCCCATTTGCACCAAGCCTGCGTTCGAGCAGGCCAATCATTTCCAGTTCTCGTTCGTGATTGTGGATTGTCCGATCTGTCACGCCTCGACCGGCAATGAGGGTTTCCTGGCGCGCGTAGCAAAAGGGTTCCTGAGACGGGTCTCGAAAAGCACATGGCGTAATCATATCGATGATGATCTCTAAGGTGCGAATACAATGGGCTGATGCGCCTCTGATCTGCGCATATCCCACGCAGAGCTGCCGAAACCTGTCTCGATTCCAACCCTCGGGAAGGCCGTTGTGGAAGCGTATATTTTCGTGGTGATGGACGGATGCGATCTGCCGAAAGCTCATCGTATTGGCTTCCCTTGGCAAAGGTCAGTATTGGCATCGCAGCTTAGCGGGGCAGGGTGTTCGGTATGGTTAAGGGGTCTCATAGTCTGCTTCTCTTTGGGGAAGCAAGGCAGGTTGAACCTCAGCAAATAAACACAGAAAAACCGTTCGCACAGATGCGTTTATCCTTGTCAGAATTTTGGGAACTTCCTATAAATCAGGTGATCAAACTTGACTTAAGAAGATCCCCGCTGAGGCCCCGCCTTGCGGGGGTTTTTGTTTCTGGGATTAAGCTTTTCCTCCGGGCCAATCGGCCTGGTTTAAAAGTGCAGCTGGTGATTTTGGTGGCATAGCCAGAAGTAACGCGTTGTGCCGCAGGTAAGAACCTCAGTATCGGATGAGTTCATAATCGCTGAACCCGAATGTATCGGTCCACTCGACGCCAACGCCACGGAAGTAGCTGGGAGGTTCGCAGCGATTGCCAAGGGGCAGCCAGGCTGGGATCGGCGCAGGAGCGTGATCGGACCATTGAAAGCTCGCATGATCGCCATAGCTGCCAACCACAAGATCAAGCGAACGCTCGCAGTCGCCCTCTCGCGAATGACGGCGATAGCTGTAGTGGCGCACATCCCAAACCCTGATGGATCTCACAACGTCGAAATCGGGTGAGGAAAGATCGACGCTGATCGGTGTGGCTTGAAAGCTATCGCCGGATTGGCCATGAAATGCCTGGATCGCTTCTGTTGAGATCGCAACATCTACCAGCAATGGCTCAGTGGTATCGTCAGATGGAAGTTCTGGAATAGGGTTGGCGCTACTGCGTTTGATTGCTTCCAACCGTTCCATAGGACTCAAGTTGGAGGTGCTGTCTGATGCATTCATCGGACAGCGCCAAAGTTGCAGCGGAGGCTCTACCGGATAGGGAGTGATGCGCCGAATGAACTCCGCCTTGGCTGCGACGCAATCAGCCGAACTTGGCCAACCCCCGGCGAGGCAAAGGAATATGGCACAGTCAATTGGATAGGCACTGGCCTGCGTGGCCGGCAGTACAGCGAGTGCAACTGCAAGGGCCTTCGCGCGAGTTCTATTCCTGGATTTTGAGTGTTTCAAGATGGTCTCTCCTGCTTGCGAATCGCTTAAGCAATATCCGGCCAATATATTTCTGACAATCTAATATCGTATATTGGAGTGCTTTCTTATATTGACGTAGATTGTGTTTTAGTCCACAACTTTTGGATGTAGAAGACGGCCCATAGGGGGTCGTCATGGCGGACAACAAGAGACAATACACTGTGGTAACCATCGAGATGGTCCGGGGCCTGAAAGAAGATCAGGTTCCCTTTACATGCCGCTACGAATTTATCGGACTCGCTTCCCTTGGACGACCTAAGTACCACTGCATTTACAGCTCGCCGAACTATGTCGGAGCCTTGTGCAAGTCGAAGATCTCTCGCGCGGGCGCTGAGCCCAGAGAGTTCGATCTTTGGCCGGGGCTTTTTAAGCATCACCAGGAATTTGGCGACGGGCGCATTCTCTGCGTCAAATCAGATTATACGATCGAGTCGATTACCCCAGAGGGTCTCGAAGCAGCCCAAGCCTTGGACGCGAAAACTAAAACCTGATCGGTCACGTTCGAGAACCCGGCTCATCAAAAGTACTGGGGCAGGGCACATGAAACGGCTCTTGTTTCTCAGCGCTACACTCGCGTCTTTGTTTTTTGTTGCGGTCTGGATTGAACCATCAAAACAAACAATAACCCTGAGCGCATCCGAGGTGATTGCCGTTGATGGTGACACCATCGACCACGGTGATGACCGCTACCGCCTCATCGGTTTCGACACTCCTGAGACCTTCCGCGCACAATGTGAGGCCGAGAGAGCTTTGGGTCTGAAAGCCAAAGACCGCCTGACGGAGATCATTCAGACCAGTGGGCAGATAGAATTGGTTATCCAACCAGACCTGGACGTGCATGACCGTTTCCTCGCGGTCGGACGTTCAGGTGGTCAGGAGATAGGGAAAACTCTGATATCCGAAGGTCTCGCGCGACCCTATTCGGGCGGCAAACGCGGGTCCTGGTGCGGCTAGACGAAAGGACTGAGCGACGACTTGCAGAAAATGGAACAAAACCACCGAGCAGTGAGCGGTCCTGTCGATTGCGCCAACAACCGACAGGACAAGAAACGCCCCAAATCCATCCGGGCATTCCTCAAACATCAAGAGAGAACTGTACTATGGTAAAAACAGTAACCCTAGATGCCGATCTTAGATCGGACAGCACCGCGCCAGAGTCAATGGGTGCGACCCTGGACAACGTGCCTGCACCTCCGACCGCTTAGCGCTGTCTGACGATTTGGGCGAGCGGGACATCCGAACGTTTCAGCTAGGCCATCCGACTAAGAGATCCGAACCAGACATTGGTTTTTTGCGGCGCCTCTGAAGGTTCCGTGTTGTGTCCCGGCACCCTTTTCCCACGGCCCAGATGACCTGATGTCGAACCCCATAATAGTAATTATGTAAAAACTACTGACCTAATTTGGAGGACAAATTAGTGACCAGCTCCATCAAAAGCTTCACCGAAAACAGATGTCGGATCAACGCCGTTTGGCCGTTGTTGGCATTCTTGACGGCGACTTTGGGAACGGATGCCAGTGCACAGGTCATCGAATACGAACCGGACGGCAGCGTGTTTCTGAACGGTGCGCGGGCAGAAATCGTTAATGGCATCGTCTGTCCAATCCGGATGCGCGAGTACACTCTCGATGAAAAACCGGAAGCTCCGAAGGCCAAGCCACAGAAAAAGATCGAGATTGCGGGCAAGGCACCGCGGCCTCGCAGATCCTCGGGCGGCTGGTCGCAGGAGCGGATCGTTAAAGAAATCCACGCAGCGGCGGAACGCCATGACATTCCGGCAGAGTTGTTCATGGCGCTGGTCTGGCAGGAAAGCCGGTATCAGGCTGATGCTCTGTCGCCCAAGGGTGCCTATGGCTTCGCACAGCTCATGCCCGGAACGGCGAAAGACCTGGGCGTGAACCCAAAGAACCCTGCAGAAAACCTCGACGGTGGTGCCCGCTATTTGGCGGCGCAGTACCGCGAGTTCGGAACCTGGAAGCTGGCGCTTGCCGCCTACAACGCCGGGCCTCACCGCGTCGTCGAATACGGCGGCGTCCCCCCCTTCACCGAAACCCGCAACTACGTGCGGATCATCCTAAGCAAAGTGAGCACTTCCTCATGAAAAGAACCCACTTCATCCAACAGACCGCGTTCTTCGCGCTGGCAATGATTATCGTCAGTGCAGCTCCCGCCTCCGCTGGCTGGCTGCAAGATGCCATTGGCGATTTTATCAACGAAACGCTGGCCGACTCCAAGGTTGTTGGCGTCAGCCTTGCCGCTGTCGGCTTCATCTGGGGCTGTCTTGCCTATGTGTTCGGTTGGGGCTCGCTGAAGGGTCCAGTGGTCGCGATTGTTGTGGGTGCCGTCATTGGCCTTGCCGATACATTCATCGGAGCCTGATCGATGCCGCGCCGAAATACCGTCTTTCGCGGCCTAAGCCGTCCCGCAGAATGGGGCGGCCTACCCGTGATCTATCTGCTGGTGATCCTCGGGATGACCATGCTTTCGTTCTTCATGTTCGGAATAGCGCCAGCAATCATTGCGGGTTTTGCTTTCTACACCGTGCTTCGCCTCTTTTACGAATGGGAACCGGCTTTCTTCCGCGTCCTGTCTGTAACCCTTTCCAAAACTCCGCGCACCAAAAACCGCCAGCATCATGGGGGAGATTACTATAGTGCCTAAGCCTGCTGCCCGAGGCATGTGGACCCTTGCCCGCTCGTTGATCGAGCCGAGCTGGCGCAAGGATGAAATGAGCCTCTTTCAGATGTTGCCGTATGGCTATGTCGTGGATGATGAGGTCATTTCCACACGCAACGGTGGTCTTATCGCCGCTGCGGAAATCACCGGTGTCAACGCAAACACGCTGGACGAAAACGAGTTCGAGTTCCTGGCCGAACGGTTTGAGCGTGTGTTGCGCACAACACCTAATGAGGTGGCTTTTTATATCCATCGACTGACCGTCCCGGCTGAGACTGGTCATGTCATCACAGATCCAACCGGTTTTGCCGGTGCAGTGGCGCAGGCCATGCGCTCAGCGTCCGTCGATGCAGAGCTGAAAGAACGCAAGATCATCATCAGCGCCATTCTCCAAAAGCGGCAGGATGAGCGGGCAAAACAGATGTTCGGCATGTCGTCTGGAACGATAGACGAGGAACGCCGAGAAATGATGGAACAGCTCGACGGTGTGTTCACAACACTGGCGGGCACGCTGGGCGAGGCCCGTGTGCGCCGGCTGAAGCTCAGCGAGGGGCATTGGCTCGGTTATTATGGAATGCTGTTGAACGGTCGGTATCAGCCGATCATTCACACAAACATTGCAGAACCCATCGCCTTCAACATGCCGCAAGAGGATGTGCTGTTTCAGGGCAAGACCGGCAAACTGGTCACAGGCGACGATCAGGAACGCTCCATCCGTGTGTATTCCCTGAAGAATTACCCGATGGTTTCGTTCCCCGGCATTTTCGACGGGCTGGACCTGCCGGTTGATGTTGTGATTTCGCAATCCTTCCTGCCGATCAGCCGCGCCCAAGCGCAGGAAATGGAACGCCGCAAGTCGGGACAAATGCGCTCGGCGGGCGACAAAGCGAAGTCGCTTGAAGAGGACTTGTCCATTCTGGCGGACGGCATTGCCTCCGGCACCATGTCACTCGGCAAGCACCACCTGTCGATCTGCGTGTTTGGGAACGAGGAAGATCTGAAAACCGCCGAAAAACACATCATCGGTGAAATCCAGATTTCGGGCGGCACGGTCAAACGCGAAGCGATGTCGGCGCGGTCGGTGTACTTCGCGCAGCACCCCGGCAATTTCGCGTTCCGCGCCCGTGAAGAACTGATCACGGACCAGAACTTTGCGGATATGGTTGCGTTCCACATGCGCCCCAAAGGGTTGGATGCGGAAAAGCTACCCTGGCCGGGGCCATTGGCGACGTTCCCGACAACGCACGGGGACAGCTACGATGTTTCGCTGCACCTTCCCAAGACCAGTAACGACCCTGAAAACCTGCCCTCCGGGCATACGATCGTTCTTGGACCGAACGGCTCGGGTAAAACTGTGATCGCGATGCTGCTGGCAACAATGGCGGTTGCACAGGGCGCGCGGATCATCGCTTTTGACAAAGACCGGGCAATGGAGGCTCCAATGCGGGCGCTCGGTGCGCAGTACACCCGCGTCCGGGTGGGCGAACCCACTGGCATGAACCCGTTTCAAACGGAAACGGATGAGGCTGGGCAAAGCTGGCTCGCCAATTGGGTCATTGCCCTGTTGAGCTATGACGAACCACTGACCACCGATCAGAAGGATGAAATCACGCGGGCTTGCCAAGCGAATGCCACTTTGCCGCCTGCGCTTCAGAACTTCGATTCACTGGTGGAACGGTTCAGAGCTTTTGACGATGACAAGAACCTGTACAAGCGTGCAAGTGAATGGGCTGGCGAAGGCCGCTTGTCCTGGATGTTTGGCGAGGGTGGCTCAGATCCGTTTGCTGCTGGCGACCGTCATCTTGTTTTCGACATTTCCGAGGTTCTGGATGACGAATTGGTGCGGCTGGCATGGATCAGCTACGTCATGCGCCAGATCGAACGCCGCTGCGCCACCAAGATACCCACTGTCTTTGTGATTGATGAAGCATGGGTAATTGCTGGCAACCCTTATGGCGCTGGCATCCTCATAAATGCCTACACCACGTATCGGAAGCTGAACGTCATGATGATGATGATGACGCAGATCCCCGATCACCTCCTGTCGTCGGCAGCAAGTAAGTCGATCCTGGAAAACACCAGCACGCAGCTCTTGTTCCCCTCTCGATCCGGCAATGAAGCGGATTACCGGGCAATCGGCTTGAACGATTCAGAGCTGGGCGCGCTGAGGGCGCATTTTGGCGACCGCGTAATGCTCATGAAGAAAGGTGATGAGAGTGTTTGGCTCGATGTCGATGTCGGCGCTCTCGGCCCGCTTCTCCGTGTTCTGAGCGGATCAGACGGAAAATCGTTCCCTGATCCTGACTGGCGAAAAAACCCCATCTTCTGGAAGGAAATCACATGAAAACTCGCCTTGTAATCGCCCTTGTAGTTCTGGCCGCCGTCTCGGCCTGCACCAGCACCTATTCGGGCTATCGCAGCAAATGCGCCTGCGACTTTGAGCGCATGACCCCCCCTGAAAACTTGGAGCTTGTCTAATGAGTATTGCAAAGAAATTGCGGACAACCATTGCTGTTTCGGTTCTGGCCGCCCTGCCCGTCGTTACAGCAGCCCAAGGTGTTCCGACCGTCGACGCCACAGCCATTGCACAGGACGCCGCCAATTCGGCCCGCGAAGTCGCAGAAATGGTCCGCCAATACGAACAGCTGATACAACAATATGAGAAGCTCGAGCAGCAGCGCGCGATGCTGGAGAACTCCTTCAAGGCCATTTCTGGTCTAACAGATTTGGACGAGTTCAACAGCCGCAGCTTTTTGAAGCTGGCGACCGCTGCTGACACGCTCGGATACGCGTTGGACGCGACCGAAGATACGATTGGTGATCTTCCGGGCGTGGCCGGGCTCGCGATGGAGCGCCGATCGATCAGCCTGGGTCTGAATAATGGCATCCTCAAAGAGTTCAGCACGTCAGACGTGCCAGCCCGGCGCATTCTCTCGGAGCGCGGTGGCGCTGGCTTGATGGCGTCCGCTCTGGGCGAACAGGGCTATGACATGGCCGGTCAGCTCGCTGAAGATGCCGAAAAGCTGCGCGATGAAATCGGCCAGCAAGAAGATCTGAAGGACGCCATCGACTACAACACGGCGGTTCTCCTGAAACTCTTGCAAGTTGAAATTGAAATCTTGCGCACAACCTCTGCTAATGCTCTGGCGTCGGGCACAGATCTGGCTGCAAACGCAGCGGACCTAAAGACGCTTAGCAATTACGCAAGAGGAGAAACCCAATGAAAAGCCGCACCACTTTCGCCCTGATCACACTGACGGCGACGCTTTTAGGGTCGTCGGCCAGTGCTGAGGCCAGACTGCCGTTTCCCCCCAATGTTGATTGGACATTTGGGGAATATCGGACCTGTCTTGGTTATTCGGGCGTGCGAGCGTTCAAAAAACCCCTGAAGGAATACGGAGTTGAACAGCTCGCTAACGCTGGTCAGGGCGCGGATCAACAGTATGTCGTCGGCAACTGGACCGATGCCATTCTGAATGAGCAAGTGATCGCTGCTCATGAGTTTGCCATTGAGCAATGCCGACTGCGCAAATCCGATGAAGCTTTCAGCACTGAATGCCCGCTCGGCAACCTCAGCCGCGAAGCTGCAATCGAGTTGGTGGGCGCTGACCAGGGCGATTTCTGGTCAAAGCCATCCAGCGAACTCAAATCGCTCAAAGCAACGCAGCAAGAACGCTTGGAAGCGCTGCGCCCTGTAATTGAGGAGGCTTGTGGGCCGTGATTCAGGATTTCGTCAGCTCGATTGAATCAGCAATCAGCAACTTTTCTCAGCAAGCATACACCAGCCTTGCGGCGGATCTCGCATCCGCCCTCTGGGCTATTGCTGCGCTGATCTTTGTAGCGATGCTGATCAACGGCGTACTTCAGATCAGAGAAATTGGGTTTGGTGGTTATGTAGGCTGGATCATTCGGGCGACGATAATCATCGGAATGGCGTCGAGCTGGTCCTTTTTCCAACCAATCTATCAAGGCGTCCAAACCTTGCCGGACAGTATTGCCGGGGCACTCACTGGAACCACTAATGTATGGCAAGCGTTGGATGAGATTGCGCTTCAGTGTTTCTTGATGGGCCAGCAGGCCATTGAAAACGCGACTTGGGGCTTGAGCATCACCGGGGCTATTCTCTGGGTTGTTGGGGCCGTCATCGTTGCCTTTGGCACTGGCATGGCACTCATCGCAAAAGGCGGTCTGGCGGTGTTGCTGGGTCTAGCGCCAGTTTTCATCGCAACGCTACTCAGCTCGGCAACAGCCAATATCTTCGCAGCCTGGGCGAAAACGACCGTTGGCCTGATCATGGTCATCGTCGTTCTGACAGGCATCGTTTCTCTTATTCAGGCGCTTTTCGCTTCGGAGCTTGGTTCCTTGTCTGATGTTAATGACATGGAAGCGAGCGGGCGTTTTCTAGCAATCTGCATCGTGGCTATCGTCATGCTCACGCAAATCCCGTCACTGGCTGGCGGCATGTCTGGCGCGATAGTTTCGGCATCCTCCGGTCTTGCCGTGGCAACCGGCGCGGTAGCAGCCGCAAGAAGTGCATTGGGCACTGCCAGCGATGGCGCGCGCGGTGCTGTTGCCGGTGGGAAAACTGCCGCCGCTATGGCTTCCGCAGCTCGTGACGGGACTGGCGTTCGTGACAGCGCGTCTCGCGCAATGCAAGCGCGTCGGGACATAGCGCACAGAGCCCGCAATCAGGATGGGGCAGCTCGTCAGAGCTACGCCGCTGACCGTTACCGGCAGAGCATTCGACAAGCTCGCGCCAATAAATCTTCATAAATCGAGGTACAGAGCAAATGTCACACGTGACAGATCACGAAAAAGAACTCTTTCTGGGCGCACGCCGCGATGCCTTCAAATGGCAAGTATTCGGCATGGTCGGTATGGCAATGGGCGTGGCCTCTATTATTGGCTGGGCGATGCTCCTTCCCTTGAAGGAAATCCGGGCGGTGCCATTCTCCATTGATCCGGACACAAAGCTGCCGGTGCTGCTGACTGAAAAGGTCGAAGAACTGGAACCATCTGAAGCGATGGCCTTCCGTGAAGTCGCAAATTATGTGCGCGACCGGGAAACCTATGATGTCCAGGACAACAACGAGCGCCTGAAATCGGTACTGCGTCGTTCTAATGAGCTGGCCGAAACGTCTTACCGCGAACTGTGGGATGGGTCGAACGACAGCCATCCGGATGAAATCTATACGCCCAAGACAAAGGTGCAGACGGAAATTCTGGGCGTCTCGCCGGTCAACGATGAGACGGTGCAGGTCGAGATCCGCAAGTCCCTGATCGTGCCAAACCAAGAAACGGCCTCAGCCCGCTACGTGGTCACAGTGACCTACGGGTTTGAGGAAAAAATCGTGACGTCGATGGATGAGCTTCTGGAAAATCCTTTCGGCTTCGTCGTCACCAACTACCGCGTAGACGCCATGGGAAACATCTGATGCTGCGTACGTCAAAAACACTCGCGACCACCGCCGCAGCAGTTCTGGCATTCTCTACGCCACTGCTCGCTGAAATCACACCGACGCCAGACGGAAAGAATGCGGATCACCGCATCACGCATTTCCATTACGTCGAGAACCAAGTGTACCGCATCCCTGTAGGTGAACGCCTGATTACCTATGTTCACTTTCCGCAGGGCGAAACCGTCCGCAGCATTGGTGCGGGCGACACCGAGAGTTTTCAGATCACTCGCCTGCAGGAAGGTCGCGTTATTGCGTTCAAACCGGAAATCCTGAACTCGGATTCAAACCTGACCGTTCTGACCAATCGCGGGACATACAACTTCTATCTGGTTCCGGCCGAGAGTGCCGCCGAACGTAAACGAGTACCGTTTCGGGTCACGTTCTATAACAAAAACAACAGCGGCGGGACTACAAAGCGCCGTGGCACAGTTGCTCGGAGTGAACCGAAACCGACAGGCCGGTTTGTGAACCAAAACTACTCGCGCTCGGGCAAAGCTGACTTCGCGCCCACCGCCGTGTGGGATGATGGCGTTCACACCTATTTGCAGATCCCGCAGGATGCAGAGTTGCCGGGGATCTTCCGTGTCCTGCCTGATGGCCGCGAGCTGATGGTGAACACCACAGTCAAAGAGCGCGGCATTATCCAGGTGCAGGGTCTTTCCGATCTTTGGACACTGCGCATCGAGGACACTTCGATCTGTGTTCGAAACGATGGCGACGCGTTTCAGCAGGCGAGTGCAACGGGCAGGCCCGTTACTTCACAGACAGTTAAACCGGGGGGCAGCAAGTAATGGATCGCAATCAGACAATTGCGGCACGGGCGGCGGCTGAACAGCCGTCGCAACGTGTCCGGAAGAAGTTCGACCCAAAGAAGCTGATAACCGTTGCGATCGCAGGAGCGGTGTTCCTGGGCTTTGTATGGTTTGTCATGGGCCATGAAAACAAAAGCACGAACACGGGTGTCCGCGTTGACGCTTTGCAACAAGGTGGTGGCGAGCGATACGGGCTTTTGACCGCACGGGGACCAGAGGCCGATGAGCCGGAACCAGAGGCTTTGCCCGAGGAAATTGAGGTGGCAACACCGGCAACAGTGCCGCAGGTCGATTCCGAAGGGCTGAAACAAGCCTTGAAAACTATCGAGCAACAGAACGGTCGGATTTCCGATCTGCAAGACGAGCTGACGGACGCCAAAGTTTCGCTGTCCGAAAAAGACGGTGAAATCGCAACGCTGAACCTGACCAATGAACGCCTTCAGGTCAGATATGATGAGCGAGAGAAGAAGTTCCAGACGGAACTTGCCCAGGCCATCGCAGATGCGGAGGCCCGGGCACTTGCCAGCGTAAGCCACCTTCAGGCGCAAGGTCTGACCGATGACGAGCGGCGCAGACTCGAAGAACTGAAGAAGATGCGCCAGCGGCAGAACCAGTCGGACGGCATTGTGTTCGATGAAAACCCATACGGCAGAAACTGATGGAGCTGACGATGAACAGAACAGCACTCACCCTCGCCCTGGTCACGTTGGCCTCAAGCGCGATGGCACAGGACGCACCCGGTCAAAACTACCAGCCGATCAATGGTGGATCGCAGCCGGTCATTTTCCAACCCTTCCCTGCAGCGCCGCAGCCGGTTCAAGTCCAGCCAGACGACACCCGCCTGCCTGAAGATCAACGCGGCTATCAGGAAAACCAAAACACGACATGGCAAAACAATCTGGTCGAAGAATATCCCCCCATCGTCGGGGCCTCGATCATTGACGATCCGTCGCGCACCCTGACGCAAGGCACGGTTTTGTCGGCTGTGTTCGGTGGCGCGGTCAGCTCGGAGTTGCCCGGCAGTGTCGTGGCGACGATTACACGTGGCGTCTACTCGATGGACGGCACGCGTTTGCTTCTGCCGCGCGGATCGAAGCTCTTTGGCGAGTATCGAGCGGACACGACATTGGCGCAAACGCGCATCATGATCGTTTGGAGCCGTGTCATCACGCCTGACGGCCTGTCAACTCAGGTCGGATCGGCTGGTACGGACGGTCAAGGCCGGACTGGTGCGACCGGCAGGGTGAACACACACTTTGGGAAACGGTTCGGCACGGCTGCGCTGTTGTCCATCATCGGCATTGCGCCGGTGGCACTGGTCTCTGACAACGATAGCAACAACTCGGTTCGCACTGATCTGGCAACGCAAGTGGGGTCTAACCTGCAGAACGCTACGGCAGCGGCGCTTGATGAATACCTGCGCATTACTCCGACAGTCTTTGTCGATCAGGGCAGTCGCATCAACGCCATCCTGCAGCGCGACGTTGTGTTCGATAGCTTCTGAGCGCGAGCCAATGAGCCGACCGCCTCAGCAGTCTTTCCGGCCGCTGCCAGCATGATCGAGGGCGGTAGCGGCCTTTTTTGAAGCAAATTCAGCACTTTTTGGAAGCAATGAATCTTATGTGGATGCCTTCGTGTTCGAGGCAAAGCCGAGATGCAGCGAAGGCAACCTCCAGTGTTCAAAAAAGTGCTCTACCAAGGACAAGAACATGAGCGGGCGGAACGGCAATAGCCTTCTGGAATACTATACAGGCAAGATCGAGCATCTGTTGCACGATGAAAGCCTGAGCGAAATTTCTGTGAATCCTGACGGATCGGTCTGGGTCGAAGAAATGGGCACAACACACATGACCAGGACAGACATTACTCTGAACAGAGATGATGTGGAAAACATCGGGCGCTGCGTGGCCGGATTCAGCGATGTGACATTCGGAGAAAAGAAGCCGATTGCGACGGCCAACGTGCCGACACAGCAGGGTAAAGCGCGGGTGCAGGTTGTGATTCCGCCAGCAACAACCGGCGTGGGGTCCGTGGCGATCCGCCTGCTCCGCGTGAAAACCGTCGATCTGGGCGCGTTCAGCTTCGCCAGCAAAGAGGCGGCGTTGGCAGAAAACAATGATCACAGCGCGCTTGAAAAGGCTCGGGCTGCTCTCGCTGCCGGAACAATGAACTTTGACGAGCTGGCCGACCTTGCGATGCTAAGCAAATGGAACGTGATCATTGCCGGGGGCACCTCGTCTGGCAAAACCACTGTTCTCAATGCAATGCTGAAGCGCGTCGATCCTGGCGAACGGATCGTGACGATTGAAGAAGTGGCCGAGCTGGACATCGAGCAACCCAATTCTGTCGATCTACTTGCTGACCGTTCCGAAGAAGATGGCCCTCGATCACCAACAAAGCTGCTGGAATCGGCGCTGAGGTTACGGCCTGACCGCCTCGTCTGCGGTGAAATTCGGGGCGACGACGCAAATATGTTCCTGGAACTGGTGAACACCGGCCACGATGGTTCTGTTTGTACCATGCACGCCAACTCACCAGTAGATGCCATTGGACGTATGAGCAAGATGGTGCGTCGCGGATCTCCGACCGTTCAAAAGTCAGAAGTGGTCGATGACATCCGGGCCACCATTCACATGATCGTTCACATGAAGAAAATCGGTGACGAACGGAAGGTCAACGGAGTGATCTTCCCACCCCTGATGACCGCTGATCAACTTATCTGAAGGAGAAATAGAATGAAAAAATTTGAGTATCGTAATGTCTTGATGCGGGTAGAGGAAAATGCAGGCGAGAAGTTTGCGAAGCTCGGGCAAGACGGTTGGGAAATGGTCGGCGTCGTACCTGCCGAGTTTGGCATCGTGTGCTTCTTCAAACGCGAGCTGACCGATGGCTGAGTTTCAGGATCTACCCAAAGGCAAGAAGGTCGCGATAGCCGGTACTATGGGCTTTATCGCTACCTCGGCTTGCGCGGTGTTGGTGGTCGGGCTGGCTCTCGAATACATCAACACCAGAGGCTTTCGCGGGCTGGACATCTGGGCGATCCCAGAGAAGTTCATGGCACAGCCTGCAGAGACGCAGCAGATCATGGGTCTGGTGGCGGTGGTCGCAGTGGGTGTTTTGACCTTTGCATTTGTGGCGGCTGCGCTGCGTGGTCCCTCAACGAAATACGGTGATGCGACCTTTGCAAAGGCCCCTCAGCTCGTCCAGGAAGGCTATGCGTCGGTTCTGAAGCTCAAAGACAAATTGGATAGTGAAATCGTGTTTGCCAAATTTGGTGAGCCAAAGGACAAAAACGCGATCTACTATAAGCCCGGCCCCGGTGTCCAAAAGCCGCACGCGATGTTCATTGCCCCGTCTGGTTCGGGCAAAACCAGCGGCTTTGTGATCCCGAATGTCCTGCGTTTCAATGGGTCTTGCGTCGTCCTGGACATCAAGGGCGAGATTTTCCAGACAACCGGCGCGCGTCGGGCAGCAATGGGCGATGAGGTTTTTATGTTCGACCCCGAGAACCCCGACAAAAGCCACAGCTACAACCCTCTGCGCCGCGCAGCACGTGCCGACAATCTGGACCGGCGATGGGAAGAAGTGATTCAGGTTGCAACTCAGATGTTCGACACGCCCAGCTCGTCCGCGCAGGGCTTTATGGGTGGTGTTGAAGGCATGTTCTGCGCAATGGCGATGCTGGCGATCAAAAGAAAGCGGCCATACATTTCCGAAGTCCTGCGCCTGGTCAAAACGACCAAGCAAAAGGACTATGAGAAAATGGCTGAAGAAGTTGGATATGCGCGAGCTGCAGATGAGTTTCTGAATCTTGCAGCCGAAGAATCCAAAATCCTGCGGTCAACGATTTCGGTTATGTTGAACTCCGGCCTGCAGCTCTGGCGCAACCCGTCGGTAGCAAGAGCCACGCAGGGCAATGACATCAACTTTGAAGATCTGCGTCGGCGCCCCAGCTCGATCTACTTTTCCGTGCCAGGGAAAAAGGTCAAAGAGTTCCGGACGCTCATTCGCCTGTTCTTCCTCGATCTGGTGAACACCATCGAAACTGTTGAGCCGGGCGAAGATGAGCCGTTCAAGGTTTTGATGCTGCTCGATGAGTTCCAACGCCTCGGCCATCTTGAGCGCGTTGTTGAAGCCTATGACACCATGCGATCGTTCGGGGGCAGGCTCGTGGTGATTTCGCAAACACTGTCGCGCCTACAGGACATTTATGGGCACGAGGGTGTGCGGGCGATGCTGGCAAACGCTGGAACCCAGATGTTTGCCGCCTCAGAGGATTCCGAAGTACGCGAACATGTGTCCAGGTCCATCGGGGACAAAACGGTCATAAGCAAGTCGAAGTCTCGAGCACTCGGCAAGATGGAAATGGGCAGCATATCAGAGCGTGAAGAAGGCATTCGGCTGCTCCGGCCAGAGCACGTTGGTCGTCTGCCGGAAAACGAGGTTGTGCTGATCCGCGAAGGCAAGATGCCCGTGATTGCGAACAAGATTCGATATTTCGAAGATCCTTATTTCATGCAGTTCCTTGGTGGCGACACGCCAAAGATCAAAGGGACACACCTGGATCTTGCTGAAGAGCAGGCCAAGGATACGGCAAAGGCAGTGGCTGATGCGAAACCGGCCCCTGCCCCGGTGAAAGAGGTTTCTGAAAAAGACCAGGAACTTCAGGCGGCATTTGATGCGCAGCGCACGGTCGCAAAGCGGAAAAGTCGGTCAGCGAAAGATATGGCGATGGAGAAAATGAAAGCCAAACGGGCTGAAAGTAGCGCCTTCACTTGACGGGGGTAACAGGACGCGGCCGAACCGGACCTTACTTCAATATGCAGAGAACGGCAGGAGAGAGCCCACTTTGACCGATGCTGCGTAAAGGATTTATGGCTGCTTTCGAGGGCGATAGAAAACCTGCTTGATCGCAGCCGCGATGCAGAGGGAAAGCAGCGCCGAGTTGTCGGAACGCGTGAGCCAAAAGGCGATCTAATCGAACGATTCAGCGCTTCACCCCGTCTGCGGCTACCTCTCAAATACTGCGCGGTGCCCAGAGAATAATACCCGCACCGACAAGGCAAATGACCGCTCCAACTACATCCCATTGATCCGGGCGATGGCCTTCCACACCCCATAGCCACAGCAGGGACGATACGATGTAAACGCCACCGTAGACTGCATAGGCGCGGCCCGCCTGATCGGCGGGGCTGAGCGCCAGTAGCCAGGCGAAAGCGGCAAGGGACAGCATGCCCGGTGCCAACCAAAACACGCTCTTGTCCAGCCGGAACCACGCCCAGAAAGCAAAGCATCCGGCAATTTCGGCCAGCGCAGCGACGAAGTAGATAAGAACCGTCTTCATCGGGCGAGACATACGTTCCGAGGAGGATCGGGTCTATTAGGAAAAATCTTTCAAATTCAAAGAAGCGACCCCAAATCCGATCCAACACTTGGATAGGCCGCCGTCATCGACTTAAGCTGCTTGGCCGCCAGGCCCAGCTTGATTGCCAGCCCGAAGAAATTGATCAGTTCGCCGTATTCCGGGCCGAACAGGTGCGCGCCGAGGATCTTGCCGTTCGACCTGTCCACGAGGATCTTCGCGGCGGCGGAGGTCTCGCCGATCCTGTAGTTCGAGTACCAACCGCTCGTGTCGGTGAACCGGACATCTACGTCATGCCCGGCGTCCCTTGCCTCACTTTCCAACATGCCGACACGCGCCAGTTCCGGAACGGTGAAGACGGCTGTTGGAATACCGGCATAGTCCGGTACGGTCTGCGCGTCCTTGAGCATGTTGGAGGCTGCGACCTTCCCTTCGATCACCGCGACCGGCGTCAGCGGCATACCATCGGTGTCGGCGGAATCTCCGGCGGCATAGACCGCGCTGCTTGTCGTGCTTTGCAGATGGGGGGCTACAACGATGCCCTTGTCGCTGTAGTCAACACCGGCCGCCTCAAGATTCAAATCGGCCAGGGCTGCAACCCGGCCCGCGCCATGCACGACCAGATCGGTTTCGATTGTTCGGGTTTCATCGCCTGACTTCACTTCAACACTTAATGCTCCACTGGCTTCCGAGACCGACACGATTTCGGTCTCGCGCATCAGGTCCACGCCGATACCGGTGCCGCGCTCGATCAGCATTTCGACCAGATCGGGATCGAAGCCGCGTAAGGGCCGGGCGCCACGATCCACGATGATCGGGTTGGCTCCGGCCCGTGCGGCGATATGCGCAAACTCGAAGGACACGAAGCCGCCGCCGATAAAAAGAACCCGTTTGGGAAGGGCCTCCAGGTTGAGGAAATCCGTGCTGTCGATCACGAGATCGGCCCCTGTGAAGCTCAGCGGCCTGGGCATGGCACCGGCGGCCACGAGGAACCGTTCCGACTGATATGCCGTTCCATCGACCTCCAGCGTGTTGTCTCCCGTGAAGCGGGCAGCTCCATGCAGGGTTTCGACGCCGTTGCCCGACAGGCCCTTTTCCATCTTGTCCGGCACGGGATCGGTGAAGCCACGCTTGTGTGCCATCAGATCGGCCCAGTTGATCGACAGATCACCGGGATCGATCCCCTTGCCCTGCATGAGCCGTGCCGCGTCCATGATTTCCGCACCGCGCCGCAGGATTTTCTTTGGATCGCAGCCGCGCAATGCGCAGGTGCCGCCGTAGGGCAGCGCATCGACAATGGCCACACGCCATCCTGCTGCGCCACATTTGTTCGCCGCGGCCACGCCTGCCATGCCAGCCCCGATGACGATCAGGTCGTAGTCTTCGCTCATTTTCTGGTCCTATCCTTGAGTCTATCCGGCGCAGCAGCTCAACTTTGCCACGTCCATATCGAAGGTTTGAGCCGCCAGCTTCAGCCCTTCCACCGTTGTCAGATACGGGAAGATCGTCTCGCCGAGTGCCTTGGTGGTCATGCCGAACTTCAGCGCCATGACGAGGGTCTGGATCGTATCGGACCCCTCGGGCGCGATGATCTGGCCACCAAGCAGCCGGTCGGTCTTCCTGTCCGCCACCAGCTTGATCAATCCGCGCGTATCGCGGGCCGCCAGCGCACGCGGCACCTGATCGAGGGGCACGATGGACGTCTTGACGTCGAAGCCCGCGTTCCGCGCCTGGGTTTCACCGAGACCGACGCCCGCGACCTGCGGATCGGAAAACACCACCCAGGGCATCGCGGCGTTGTCGTAGCGATGGTCTTCGCCGAGAACCGCGTTTTTGGCGGCGAGCTTTGCACCGTAGGCCGCCATATAGACAAACTGGTCACGGTCGGTCACATCGCCCGCCGCATAGATGCCTCGCACCGATGTCTGCATGTCCTCGCCGACGACGATGGACCCGCGCGCGTCGGTTTCAACGCCGATTGCGTCCAGGCCCATATCTTCGGTATTGGCCCGCCTGCCAGCGGTCGAAACGAGGTGATCCGCTGTCACTTCGACAGGCTTTCCGTTCTGGATCACGCGTAGCGTCACGCCTGCGTCGTCGCGGCGCACAGTGTCGTAGCTTAACCCGGTCAGAAGGGTGATGCCTTCGGCCTCAAACGCCGCCGCCAATGCCTCCGAGACCTCTGGTTCCGCGCCGGGCAACAGATGCGAACGGGCGACGAGCGTGACCTTCACGCCCATGCGGCTCATCATCTGGGCCAGTTCCGCGCCAATGTAGCCCGCGCCTATGAAGATCAGGCTCTTCGGCAGTGTTTCGAGTTCCAGAAGGCTGGTGCTGTCGAGCGCGCCGATGTCCTCGATCCCGTCGATGGTCGGCAGGACGGGACGCCCGCCCGTGGCGATGATGGTCTTCGGCGCTGTCAGGGTTCGCTCACCGACTGTCACGCCGCCTTCGATCAGCCGCGCGGGACCGGCGTCGATGTAATCGACACCCTCATATTCCGGCAGAAGGTCCGCGTATTTCTTCTGGCGCAGGGTCGCGACCAAATCGTCCTTGGACTGGACGAGTGTGTGCCAATCATCCACGTGTGCCTGCCCCGATAGACCCGGAAATCTCTTGGCAGCCTTTGCACCATGGACGGCCTCTGCCGCACGGATCATCGCCTTGGACGGCACGCATCCCACGTTGACGCAGGTTCCGCCGATGGTGCCATGTCCCACGAGAGCGACGCGCTTTCCGGCATCCGCGCCGGTAATTGCGGCGGAGAACCCCGCCGACCCCGCCCCGAGGACGATCAGGTTATAGCCGCCTTGGCCGTCGTCGTTTTTGTTCAGGTCTTTCATCTCAGCGCGCCTCACCATACTCGGGGTTGTTCGATTTGGCAGCGAACAGATAAATGACCGCGCCGATTGCGATCAGCGGTGTGAGCATGCCGAGAAGACCGAAGAACATACCGGTGGCGGTGCAACATCCCATCATCATTAGAGCGTTCCTTTCTTTTGCGCACGGTTCAGCAGAACCGCGTAGAGTGCTGTGGCGGCGAAAACGCCGATTGTGATCCGTATTGCGAACCTGAATTCGAGAAGAATGATCAGGATCGACAGGGCCACCGCGAGGCCGGTGGCCCAAAGTTTCGGGGCCGGTCCCGGTTTGCCAGCGCGCAGCCAAAAGGCCTGTGCCACCACGGCGAGGCTGAAAAACAGCAGCGGGAACAGGGCGTAATCGAGCCAACCCGATAGGGCCGACAATCCGACGCCAGCGATGATGACGACCAGAAACGGCGTAAAGCAGCAGAGCGCGGCGAACAGCGCACCGCCAAGCCCCCATTTCAGCAGTCGGTCGGGATTTTCTGGTGTGTCAGTCAATGGGCCGTCTTTCTTCGTGATGGTTCGGTGCTGGAGGCCCGTTTCATGTGTGAACGACGCAGTGCGCGGAGGATCAGGTAGGTCAGACCCGCCAAAACCAGCATGGCATTGCCACTCATTCCAGAGAGCCAAGCCCCAACGCCGCCGAACAACGCTGCAAGCACGGCAGTTCCGCCGCCGCAGCAGACGACCACGACCGGAGCCGCTACTCCGAAGGCCAGTAGGCCACCCATCAAATTGTCACGCATTGCAGACGGCTCAGGAGGCTGTGTCGGGCAGCACGTGCGCCGGATAGCCATTGGCCGTCACCGCGCCGATGATGCTTTCGATGGAAGTTTCGGCGTCATCGTAGGTCACGCTGTAAACGCCCTGTCCGTATTCTGGGCCGTCCTCGAACTCGGCGATCTCGACCGAAGGAACACCGCGCATGGAACTGGCGACGATGAACGAACAGGACGGGCAGGTCAGATCGCTGACGGCGATCTCGACCTGACGCTCTTCGGCGAAAGACGGAGTTGAGAGTGCGGCGACGGTCAGGGCAGATATCAGGAGGTGCTTCATGGTCATGGTCCTCGTTCAGAATTTCAGGATGAAGGGGGTGAGGTAGGGAAAGATCATCGCGACAGCGACAATCGCGGAAGCGGCCCAGAGGGTTGCCCGCATGATGCGGCGGTCGATGGGGCGCGCGCAGGTGCCGTCGGCACAGGACTCGGCATCTACGGGCTTGTAAGCCTTGTAGAAGCCGTATCCCAAGAACGCGACGCTCAGCGCGAAGGTGTACCATTTGTAGGCATAGAGCGCCCCGAGCTGCGCGATGAACACGCCTGTCACGCCAAAGCTGACCAGCACCAATGGAAGGATGCAGCAAGAAGTCATCGCCAGCGCACCAATGACGCCGAGGCCGGTCACGCCCCATCCCTTGGTGGTTTCGTCGCCAGTTTTCTGCGACCGAGATTGCGGCAGTTCTGCCAAATGTTGTTCCATCGAATCTTCCTTGAACAGATGTTTCCACCGTTCTAGGGTCTGTAGCTGATACAGGCTCAAGGGGTTTTTTTGCGAAATGAGTAACACAAGCGTGAGATCAATTCGGCGGGGTGATTTGGCACGCGCAACGGGCTGCAACCTGGAAACCATTCGCTACTACGAGAAAATCGGGATCATGCCGGACCCGCCGCGCAGTACGAAGGGTTACCGAAGCTACGACGATGCCCACGTCAAGCGGCTGAAATTCGTCATGCGGTCCCGCGATCTAGGCTTTTCTCTCGAAGAGGTTCGCGGGCTGCTTGGGCTGGTCGATGACCGATCCCGGACATGCGCCGAGGTGCAGATCATCGCCGAAGATCATCTGACTGACGTTCAGGCCAAGATTGCCGATCTGCAGCGCATCGAGCGCGTCCTGTCGGACACTGTTGCGCGATGCACCGGCGATGCTGCCCCGGAATGCGCGGTGATCGACGCCTTACTCGATGCTTAGTCCGCCCTGAGAAGAGGGGGCAGCGGACCTTCGTGAACGGCGCAGCGAAAGCCCGAAAAGTCCGCATATCCGACCTCTGGCATACTGGAAGACCTGTGATAGCTGCCCGAAGTTGTCAGATGTCCACTACGAGCCCGAGGCAGCCGCAAGTCATCAAGAAAAAGCTGTCAGCTTGAAACTTTATACAAAGGCCACTCGTCGGGAACTCCCTTTAGTTGCCGGTCTCCCAGTGACTCAAATTGTAATCCTGACCCAACAACGAGACTTCTTACAACGCCAGACACCCAAGCTTCGCCACCCGGCACTAACTCAAGAATTCGCGCGGCGATTGTGACCGCCAAACCGGAAACATCATTGCCCCGGCGCAAACATTCACCCGTGTGGATGCCGGCGCGAATAGTTAGACCAAGGTCGGACGCTTGGGACTTTATTTCTTTCGCGCATGCGATCGCCCGGCTGGGACCAGTGAAGGTAGCAAGTATTCCATCGCCCATTGTCTTAATTAAAGTTCCGTCATGGCGGGCAATTGCTCGCGCTGCGAGAGCATCATGTTTCTCGATGGTGCCTTTCCATGCCTCGTCTCCAACGCGTGTCGCGATGGCGGTCGATCCTTCAATGTCAGTCATAAGGATTGTCGAAAGCACACGGATTTCTTCCTTCTGAGGTGCTTCGCTGCAAACGAAATCGGTAATTTGCTTTACAATGGCACGCGTGTCGCCAATCCAAGGCAGATGGTCCGAGTTTTTTACAAACTCAAACCGGGCATTCTGAATGTTTTCCGCAAGGTACCGACCGTCTTCCACCGAAACGGAAATATCTTTCTCGGGGTGCAAGATCAGTGTCGGGGCTTCGATTGCCGGAAGAATTGACCTGTAGTCGGTCTCATAATTCAGACGTGTGATGGCAATTGCTGAACGGGGGCTAGCAGATAAAGTGAGCAGCTTATTGAAGAATGCCTGTTCTTCCGGATCATCCTTAACCGAAGGGGCTGCCCACTCCAATTCGCAACCAAGGTTTCCCCAATTGGCTTCGAGGTGTTTTAGGTGCTCTTCGAATTCAGCGCGACGCCTGCCTCTTGGCCAGTCTGGTTTCCATGCGTCGCAAGGGCGGCTGCCAATCATTACCATGGAACTCACTCTTTCCGGATAGCACGCTGCAAACATTGCGGTCATCGCACCACCTTCGCTGATCCCGAAAATTGCTGCTTTTTCACTGCCCACCGCAGCCATAACCGCACGAATATCTTCCGCGCGTTCTTCCAGCGTAGGTGCTCCGACATCACGATCGGACATTCCTGTTCCGCGTTTGTCGAACATGATGACCCGGCATTTTTCTGCCAATCCACTAAGGAAATCTCGGTAACCTTGGTGCTCCCAGACCACATCTATGTTGTGGAGCCAGCCAGAGATATAAATCAGATCGACTGGCCCTTCGCCGACGACTTGATAAGCGATTGCCACATCGCCCGCGCGTGTGAATTGAGTGGGTGGTTTTGTAAAAGTGGTCATGGCGCGTTCCGAATGCGTTTCGCTGTCGAATATGACTCACACACGGCAAAAGCCAAAACCATTCGTTCAGTTTGTTATTGTCGACAATAATTCTAACGGCAGTTATGTCCGCGAAGCGGCAAATTACCCATCAGCTGTCCTACCACTTCTCTCCGAACGGGCGAATGTCGAGCTCGAAGGTCCATGCCGATTTGTCTTGGTGTGCGAGCATTAACGCAGCTTCTGCAATATGCACGGGATTGATAAAGAACTCGTCCGGTTCGTTTGGCGCGAAGTTCGTCCGAGTGTCCTCCGTATCGATTACGCCATCGATAACAATGTATGCCACATGAACGCCTTTCGGGCCTAGTTGTTTCGCGAGAGCGTTCGCTAAGACACGCTGGGCGGACTTGGATGGCGCAAACGCCGTTGTCCAAAGGTTGCCTCGAAGTGCCGCAGTGGCTCCTGACACAATAATTGTGCCTGAACCGCGCTCAGACATTTGCGGCCCGAGAAGCTTGGCCGTCGCAAATAGACCTAATGCGCCTACGCGCCAGCTTTGCTCGAATTGAGTTTCCGACACTTCATCGAGCGTGCCGAATTGAGCGAGGTCAGCGTTGTAAATCGAAACGTCAATCTGGCCAAGTTCGCTCTGGACTGATTGCAATGCCGCCTTGAGACTGTCCGGGTGTCCAGCGTCACAGGCAAAGGTCTTCACAACCGGACCAGACGCACCGTCTCCGCTTGTACCCGCGCCCGACCTGCTTAGAAGCGCGAGGTCATACCCGGCTCTCTTGAATACTTCGGCATACGCGGTCCCGAGGCCCGGCCCAAAGCCGATGATCACACAGACTTTTCCACCCACGTCAAAATACTCCCTCGCTATAGTTGCTAGGTGGTCATCGTATCACATGAAATTCAAATAGAGCAGCGAACAAGAGCCCTGTCCCGCTTAGCCGTCAATCGTGGATTCCGCAGCTTGGGTCTGGATTGAGCCCAAAGCACCAAATGCTGTGCGCCCAACCAATGGCGGCTATGCAACTTGCCCCAACGCGCTTAGTGTCACGTGCATGAGCACGTTCCGAAACGCCAAACCTTCCGACGCAACTCGATGCTTTGAGATCGAAACTGCTGCCTATGAAGGCGACGAAGCAGCGACCCTCAAAAAGATATCCAAGAGGATTGAGGAATATCCCGATGGTTTCCTCATTCTTGAAGAACAAGGCGAGATCGTTGGCTTTATCAATTGCGGATGTTCCCATGACGTCGAAATGTCTGATGAGGAATTTAAGGAGCTTGTGGGGCATGATCCCGACGCTCCGAATGTCGTCATTATGTCTGTCGTCGTTGATCCTGCCCATCAGGGAAGGGGCCTATCGCGGGCATTGATGACTGAATTCGTCGACCGCATGGGAAAAGTGGGTAAATCGGCGATCTTCCTTATTTGCAAAGAGCATCACGTCCCACTGTATGAGCGATTTGGATACAGCTATTTGCAGCCATCGACTTCCGACCATGGAGGAATGACTTGGCATGAGATGTCTATGAAGCTTTAAATTCTTTGGAGTGCGAGACGTGATACCACTTGAAAAGCCCTTGCGATTGGCCGTTGAAACTGATGCTCATGCACTTGCGGACTTGGTGAACTTTGCAGGCGAAGGCCTGCCGCTCCATGTCTGGACCGGGCTGGCACAAGATGGCGAGGACCCTTGGGCCGTCGGTCGCGCGCGACAGGCTGAAAAGGCACGAGAGGGGCAAGTGGTCGTAATTGACTTTGGAAACGGGGCGGTTGCTGGCTTGACAGGCTATGGTATCGGATCAGAACCAGAAGAATTTGGAGATGACTTCCCAGCCTTGTTCCGTCCCTTGCAGGAACTGGAAAACAAAGCGTTGGACAGCTGGTATGTGAATGTTCTGGCTTGCTACCCAGAGAACCGTGGTCAGGGACTCGGATCGAAGTTACTTGATGTCGCTGACGACATAGCCCGCGACGCGGGGTACAACAAAATGAGTGTTATTGTCGCCGATGAAAACGTGGGAGCAAGACGTTTATACGAGAGAAAAGGATACTCTGAGTTGGACAAAGCCCCATGCGTCAAAGACGGCTGGGACACTGAAACTGAAAACTGGGTTCTCCTCGTGAAGTCGCTGTCTTGACACTGTCAACAATCGGTCTTTCTCAGAACAGACCGCTCTCGCTTTTTGGCTCACGTGGCGTTGGCTCTCACAAGCAATCTTTTTACTGTGCCTCCCTAGAGCTGCCGTTGGTGGGAGGGCTACGAAGGTAGGCAAAAGTCCGCAATACGGTCGCTGTAGAAAACTGCAGCGAAGGGCTAATTTTTTAGCCCAAAGAACCGAATGCGGCGGAGCGCGTTAACGTCAGATCTGGTGCCCCTGCCCTGATTAAATACGCATCTTTGTGCTGGAGGCTTCCTGTGGGTGGCAGGTCTTAGTTTAAGTTGCATTAGACTATCAAAGGGCAACAACAAGATGCATAGCTGCAGTTCGGTTCCAAACCTAAGCACTCGTAACCCATTTAGGCCTCTATGCTTGGATTGGTTTGCTTGGCAACCCTATCGCCTCTCTGATGTGGTCAGGCAGATGAAGATTTTGTGCGAGAATATCCGCCTTTTCTGACAGCGCTTCCGCACGTTCTGCTGCAGTTTCCGCTTTGGAGAGTATTCCTGACTTCCTAAGTATCCACGACTTCACTAACCAGAAGTGTCTGCAGTAGGGGCGCATTTCAGTTGCGTCTGAAATTGCGTCGATAGCGAGTTGCTTATCACCCGTCATCATGTGGGCAATCGAAAGTGGATAAAGCCGGTACGGAAGAAACGGATCCTCGCTGGAACGACTCACGGCCTTCGCTAAACTATTCCGAGCAGCTACCCAGTTGCCGGCAATGACTTCGGTGTAACCACTCGCCTCCATACCCAAAACGTAGCTGGGATTGAGTCGGAAAATCCTATCAATGTCCTTCCGGGCGCCATTCAGATCACCCGCGAGGCGCGCGCGTACCTGCGCCCGCGTATACCAGCAGTAGTCAGAGCGAGGCGCAGCTTGAACGGCCTTGTTCGAAGATTCAATGATCCGCACACGCAAATCGGGATCAGCCTCGCGATAGCATGCTTCTAGGGGGTAGAGTTTGGCTTCACACCACATTGCAAGCCCGGACCCGTTCTCGGGATCAAGTCCAAGCGCTCGCTCCAGTAATTTACCCGCATGATTATAGTCCTCGACGGTGGCACGGTAAAACAGCATTGCCGCTCGGGATCTCAACTCACTAGGGCTCAATTGATCGTCTGGAATATTATTAAGCCGGTCACCGTCAAACGCATTGATCTGCAGACGTAAATCGTCTGACAGCTGTTCTGCAGCCCGATCGCTTAATTCAAACAAATCCTCAGAATCTCCGTTTAAGAAGCGCGACCAAGTTACCTGTCCATCGCCCAATCGGGTAAGGCTGGACGATATCTTTGCTTGGCTCTCCCGGCAGCGCAACCTGCACCTCAGGCTGTAAGTTGCTTTGGTCTCGGATGCTGAATCTGTTGCAATTACACGCACACCAGTGCGGCGAGAAAGACTGTGAACCAACTGCTCCTGCAGGTCAGCGCAAACCTCAAGCGTCTCTCTCGTTTCGGGAGCACTTGTGACCGGCTCGACTGCAATGGAAGGCAATTCGGTGAGTTCAATTTCACGCTGTGTGGCGGGCCGCCATTGAAACCCATTCACAGGATTGGCAAGGTTCTTTAAATCGAATCTACCCGCATCGCTGAAGCCCGCTGAAAGCTTTTCGTCCAACTGCCGCTTAAGGTCTTCGGAGATCATTACACCACCGGGTGGAGCCTCGGTTTGCAGGCGTGCGGTGATGTTTATACCGGCACCATACATGTCGGCCTCGTCTTGAACAATTTCCCCGAGATGCGCAGCCATCCTAAGCCTGATTTTCTCATGGTCGACCAAGGCCAACTGCACAAACTGAGCGGTTTCGATTGCCGCTGATACTGAAGGAAAGGCAATTATCCATCCATCACCCAAGCGCTTCAGTATCTCGCCGCCTCTTTGTACCGCCTCTGGTTCCAGTATTTTATCCCGAAGTTCGCGGACCAGTCCGATTGCGTGCGACTGATCCGCCTCCATCGCAGACGTATAGCCGACCAGGTCGGCCATCAAGATCACAGCAAGGCGAGCTTTCATAAAGCGAGGTTAAGACAACGTTCAAGCATTGTCATCTTTTGAAAGCGGACAGTTCGACTTCGATACATCATCACAGCGATGCAGCGAAGGTCGGCTTTGTTAGCAACACGGAAGTCGTCAGGAAAACCGGCCGTTCGAAGTATTCCAACAGAATCTCCCTTCGGACCCCGGTTTGGTTTAAGGTTGTCTAAACAACGTTGGCTTCTCACTTTGAGACGAAGTTATCCAAAGCAAGACTGAAAGAGAATTGAATGAAACGCCTGTTTCCATCTCTGCCCGAGAACGCAACACTTGGAAGTGTCTATCAAGCCTTTCCAGACAAGCTTGCTCCGCTTTGTGCGTACGAAAGCTTGGTGATGAGGGGAGAGAGCGACCTATCGGTCGCCCAACGTGAATTGATTGCAGCCTATGTCTCGGGCTTGAATGCTTGTGCCTATTGCCATGGCGCACACATCGTTTTCGCCAAAGCCTATGGCGTTGAGGTCGAGACAATCGACGCACTGATGGAAGACCGCGATACGGCGCCCATCGAGGATCATCTCAAACCGTTACTAGCATACATTGAAAAGCTCACCGTCTCGCCATCCCGAATGACAGAAGCCGACGCAAACGCGGTCTACGCGGCAGGCTGGTCAGAGAGCGCGCTGTTCGATGCTATCCAAGTGTGCGGTGTCTTTAATCTCGTGAACCGCTTCATAGAAGGAACAGGTGTTCAAAGCCCTGGCAACGACCCCAGACAAGCAGACGAAGCCACATTGAATCGATACCGCAGCGACACCTTCTACACTGATTTCGGACGAGAGAACGGCCTCGACATCCCTTGAATTGATGTTGTTCTAAAGTTCGAGCCGCCGCGAAAAGCTGGGACAATAAAGCGGCAGAAGCGCCCTTACGTTCCGAGGTTAACCAATTCGTCGATACCAGTCGGCACCTTCAGTTATTTTGGTAAATCCATGTTCAAGCCTCAATGATCCGCCCTGCTTTTCGTAGATAACCCATTTTCTGATAAGGTTTGGAGACTTGCGGGCTTTGTAAGGGGGGAGAGTTGCTTAAGTTTGACGCGGAGACAACGAGATTACTTGAAATCGCCTATCAAGGAGCTGAATTGACGCGGCGAAGACAGGCTTCATTTGATGCGCTGTGCCCGGCTCCTGGTGAGACTATTTTGGATGTCGGTTGTGGCAACGGGATGTTAACAGCGGAGTTGGCCCGCGCAGTCGGCTCGGATGGCTATGTCATCGGGATCGACCCAAGCGAGGATATGAAGGCAGCCGCAAGAGAACGGTGCAGTGACTACGCAAACGTGGAGTTTCGTGCGGGCGCCGCAAATAGCTTGCCCATTGAGGATGAGAGTGCTGACAAGGCCGTCTCGGTGCAGGTCTTTGAGTACATCGAAGACGTAGACGGTGCATTGGCTGACACGCTGCGGTGCGTCAAACCCGGCGGGCGGCTTGTCATCAGCGATCTGCACTTTGGCAGCTTGATTTGGTTCAGCGAAGAGCCCGACAGAATGCAAAAGATGCTGACATCCTGGAACCAGCACTTTGTGAGTGGTTCCCTCCCGGAAAGACTGCCCGCACTGATCAAAGCGCGTGGCGACCAAGTGGAAGATGTCTTGTCGTTCACAATGACAGATCATCAGTTGAAGCCTGATGGCCTCGCAATCATGATGATGCACCTTATCAAGCAATACGCTGTCGCAAATGACCATGTTGATCCCACTGTGGCGCAATCGTGGTTTGACGAGCAGTTCGGCCTTGCAAAAGTTGGATGCTTCTTCTTTTCGATGACCCAATTTATCGTCGTGGTGCGCAAAAAGGGTTGATCGTACTACAAAACTGCCACTTGACCTCGGCTGCGTTCGCTAAACCATCTTATGGAGTAAAGTTGGTGGCTGGCTGTTGTCTACCGTCGCAACTCGAATGCCAAGAGTTTAAGGCCGCCTCGCAATCAGTGTTGCAAATAACTGATAGCCAAAAAGTGTGCGTTCTCTTGCACGACGGCGATACTCAGCGACCAATCCATTGTGCAGATCCTCTCCAATTTCACCGCGTTTCATCAGCACTTTGCCAGTTTCTTCGACCCAGGGGAGCATTTGGTCATTGTCCAGAATACTTCTGCTTTGAAGACTGAACTCTTCAACTGTGAATCCCGCATTTGAGGCCAGGCCGCGCAGCTTGGCGACAACAAATCGGTCGGTGACAAACTCGTTAACAAATATCTTGGCGCAGGCGTCCAGAGGATCGTCTGGCATGTTTCCTAGTGACGCTTTCGAAAAGTCAGCGTCACACACCACGAGACACCCTCCCGAACGTAGGACGCGCGCTGCTTCGGCTAAAAGGGGTGCAGGATCTTCCACATGGGTAAGCACCGTGTGCATTATCAAATTATCAACCGAGCCATCATCCAGGGGCAGCGACGCTCCTCCTGCGACCTCAAACTCCACATTGTCGTGGCCCCCAACCCGCGCTCTTGCTTCGGTCACAAAGCCTACCGACGGCTCAAAACCAATGACGCGCGCGGGGTTGGTTTTCTTCGCAATACGGCGCGTAACAGCTCCCGCGCCGCATCCGACTTCAACCGTCAGGCTATCTTCGGCAATTTCAAGTTTGGCCAGATAGTTTGAAACAATCTTTTCCATTGTGGGATCGGCCTGACGCGCGTCCATCGCGTCGGCAAATGCGGAAATGAACTCCGCACCCGCAGCATCTACATCTTGAAACGGATCAGCCATCCCAACCACCCTCCATTAACGCTCAGTATTCTCGACTAAAAATCCTAGCATCACCTGAACAAAGAGCGGTTTCTACCAAAAAACAAAGCTCCCGCAGTGAAACGTTGAGTTCATTCGGGTAAACCGGCCAAACGCAACGATGCGCAGTCTTTCTCCAGTCTTTCTCGATCAGAAAAAAGTTGAGTTTTCGCCCACTCCGATATCGAAAACTGAGGACGGAACTTCATCACATTCCCTGCTTCATCGCGAGCGGCATCAAGGTTTTCCGTCTCTACATGGACGATTACAAGGTCGAGGTGTCCGAAGCCTTCAACCTTTTGACCATACTCGGTGAATGCCTTCTTGGCTTCTTGGTATTGACCGTCGAGCCGAAGGGCAAAACCCAGAACGCCAGCGTACCAACCTGGATAGTGTGGGTTGAGGGTAATGGCCTGTTGTGCGACGCGGATGGCTTCCTTTGCCTGCCCATTGAACCCCAATGTGAGTGACAATCTGGCTGCCACATCAGCGTGGTTTGGATTTAGCGCTAGTGCCTCGTTGAACTTCTCGATAGCCGAAACCAGCTTGCCATCGATTGCATCAGCAAAACCGGCAATAGCGTGAGCCTCCGGGTTGTAGATGTCTATTTCCAGAGCCCGCTGTGCGCAGTCACGAGCCTCTGCTAGCGCGGCACGCCGGTCAGCAACAAAACCATGTCTTGCTTCGACAGTGCAAATGAACCCCAAAGTACAATGAGGAGCCGAGTAACCCGGATCGAGCGCAATAGCCTGTTGTGCAAATCGACGAGCGTCGGCCTGTGCTTCCTTTGTTATTTTGCGCGATGCCTCTACGGCTTGTAACTGAGCAGTCCAAGCACTCAGGTTTGTAGTCCCAGAGCCTCTGAAACGGGCCATTTCACCCGCCAGTAGTTCGACTTGTAGCTCGGTTGCTATTCTAAGAGCGATTTCATCCTGAACCTCGAAGACATCTTCAATTAGGCGATCATAGCGGTCTGCCCAAATGTGCATTCCGGATTTTGCGTCTATCAGCTGTGCTGTGATCCTCACCCGGTTCCCGCTTTGACGGACACTTCCCTCAAGAACAAGATCGACACCCTGTTCCAGACCGACCTGTTTCACGTCAACGGAGCGACCCTTGTAGACGAATGTAGAGTTCCGCGCGACGACCAGTAAGTTTGGGAGTTTTGACAGAGTGGTAATGATCTCTTCGGTAATCCCATCGGCAAAAAACTCCTGATCGGCATCAGAAGAGAGATTGTCAAAGGGCAGGACGCCGATGAGCCGAGACGTCGCATGGCTGGCTGGTGTCACTCTTGGTGGGGCAGAACCTGGTGGCGACCATTGGAAAACTTCTATTGGTGATGGCGCATTCTTGAACTGCCGCTCCCCAGCGCGCTGAAATTGCTCGGCGAGGCGCTCGTCAAGGCTGCGATGGACGACATCTGAAATTAGCACAGCCCCTTCGCTGGAAGCCTCTTGTAACCGTGCGGATAGATTGATGCCATCGCCGAAAATGTCATCTTCGTCGAATACGACATCTCCAAGATGAACGCCTACTCGCAGTTTCAGTGAGGACTGAGTTGACACCTGGCTTTGAAGATCAAGGGCACATCTCACCGCGTCAGACACCGAGTTAAACTCGACTATCCATCCATCACCCATCCTCTTCACGATATTTCCGCGATGATCACTAACCAAGGGATCAAATAACTCTCGGCGTAGAACTCGAAGTTCGCTGAGAGTCCTATTTTCGTCGGCCTTCATCTGGCCTGAGTAGTTGACTACATCGGCCGAGAGCACTGCGGAAAGTCTGCGATCTCCGTTCATGTCTATTGGTAACGCAAAATTCCTTGCGTGGAAAAGGCAGCATGCTTTTTGGGTAATTCGCTCATCTTTCAGTCCATGGTTGTCTCAGCATCTGAAAACTACGAAACCTGATTTTGGAGCAGTGTTTCAGGGTTAGACCAGCCAAGCATCCAGACCGCAGTGAAGGTCAAAAATGGCGCAAACAGACCTACGCTGCATGTCTTACACATGTCAGGTTTACTAATGCGCCTAAAACGACTTTTTGGACGACCAAGGCACGTCAGAACTTAGACGAGCTTGGTAATATAACTCTGCACGGTCTCTGAGCTGAAACTGAGTATGTGCCAAAACGTGTAATAATCTTGGGAAAAGAGGCAGTCATACATCCAAGAGCCGTTTATTAAGGAGGATGGATGAATGATCATGCGAATTTTTCAAGTAGTGACCCAACCAGGTAAAGAGGAAGAGTTTGGACGATTTTTTTATAAAACGGCGATCCCATTGATGAAAGGTACAAAAGGTATCGTGCAGGTGCTCCCTGGTGCCGCAAGAGCCGACTCACCCAGAGAGTTCAGTTTCGTAATGGTTTGGGAAAGCTTAGATGCGCTTAAGGCGTTTGTAGGCGAGGACTACAACAACCCACACATCGATCCGGCAGAGGCTGAATTGGTCCAATCCAGGACGATAAAACACTATGATCTGGTAGAATAATGACACTCGAAGATATCAGAGGTCCGAACGCCTTTGTTATGACCGGGTGATTAGAAAGCCATCTGAATGACACCAGTATCAGAATCTCCGACTGTTTATATGATAATGCAATTCTTCACCACCAGTACAGTGCTTCGGCGAGCATGTTGCTCAGCCGAAGCTTAGTCTTTGTCCGATCAAGTTAGGTCTTCGACAACCGCGCATGGCGCAATTCGCTTTATTGATTCAATTCCATCATCCCGATGGAACACAGGCCGATCATGCACTAACAATCACGTTGGACCCGTCATAAAGGGCTGCTCACGTGGTTAAAGACTGTGCCCATCATCGTCATGGACGTGGGTGGCCTGTTCGCGGGTATGGGCAATCTCTTGCACCACGGCAGCAATCTTGCTGGATGAAACTTGGTGCAGCTCACCGACAACGGCCTCGGCGCGCTCGTAGCTGTCCGGAACACCTTGGCTGTTAAAGTGGGCGACGGCGTTGGAAATGTCCGCGCCTTTCCAAGTCGCCGTGGTGCCGACTGAAACGCTGTCATGATCGTTGTAGCGGGCCAGGAACATGTTTCCATCGAGTCCGAAGCTGTTGGCGGTTGCAACTATGTCGTCACGCACTGCCAGCCATTTTTCGGCCTCGGACGGGTCCAGGTTGTCCATCTCGGCCGCATTCATGGATGTGGTGTAACTGTCGTCAGCAACAGTGTACGCCTGCAGGTCGGTGTCGTATGGGCGTAGCTCGGCAACATCGCCCTTCAGCTCTCCGATCTGCACGTCCATTGCAGCACGCAGATGCGGATCTTCGACCTCTCGTGCAAGAGCCTCCATGTTCTCGATGGAGTTCACAATGTCCTTGGTCTGCTGTTCGTAGTTCTCGAAACCGGCCTGCCCCAGAGCAGATTGCATATACTGAACATAGCGATCACCGGGCGACTGGTAGTCGTCGGAATCCTGAAAACCTTTGTCGCCGGACAGATCCGCAAGAGACGAATAGTAGGGGTGATAGAGATCGTATTCCTGAGCATCGTTCATGTGCTGAGAAACCAAAGCCTGCATATCGTTCAGATCAACCGGCTCCCCTGACCGCTCCCCAGCCTCCAATTCGATTTTCAGTTCTCCGACCAGATCTTGTTGCGCCGTATGTTCGTCAACACGGCGGTTGGCCTGGTCCTCGATGTCGAAGCTGTTTGAAGCGATGGCGGCACGATCATAGCCCATCGCTTGCTGCTCTTTCTTGATGATGTCGATCTGCTCTGAAACGCGATCTTCACGCGGGGCGGATTGATCAAATTTGGAATAGGGTGCGAAGTGTTCGACTTCGTTCAAAAGATAGTCTGTACGCGAAACCATAGTTTTTCCTTTGCGAGTTGATGGAAAACTCTGTGATGGATCTACCTACGGCGTTGGCGCGCTCATCAGGCAGACCGGGTGAACTCCTTATAGGCTGTGTCCGTCATCGTCGCCCCGCCCCTGCAAGAGCGGGTGCATTGCGCGGGCGTGAACGTCTGAAAGTTCTTCTGAGATTGCGATGATCTTGGAAGACGCAAGCTGGTGCAGCTCGTCAACAACGGCTTCTGCTCGGTCGTGGCCGTCCGACAATCCTTGAGCCTGGAAGTGGGCTGCGGCGGTCGAAATGTCGTCGATGCGCCATCCCATTGTTGTGCCCAAAGTGACGTTCTGATGATCGCCAAAGCGGGCAACGAACGCCTCGCCATCAAGGCCGTAGCTGCTGGCCCTGTCGGTGACTTCCTTGCGGATCGCCGCCCACTTGTCAGCCTCTGGATAGTCCAAGACATCCATTTCGGCGGTGCCCATTCCCATCATCGTTGAATAGCGGCGGTCCTCGATGATGAAGGCTTGACGGTCCGGATCGTTGGTGCGCAGATCCGCAACGTAGCCCTTCAGCTCGCCAATCTGAATGTCCATAGCGACACGCAGATTTGGGTCGTCGACCTCACGGGCCAGCCCTTCCATCTTGTCGATGGATTGCAGCAGTTCTTTCGTCTGAGTCTGGAAGTCCTCATAGGCCCCCTCGCCCAAGGTGTCCTGCATATAGACCTCGTAGCGGCGTGCTGCCGGGGCATAATCTGCGGACGCCTGGAACTCCTTGTTATCGATAATATCAGCAAGGGCAGACAGATACGGATGGCTCAGTTCGTTGTCCCGAACGTTGCTGATATGGGCAACAACCTGAGCCTTCAGCTCGGGCGCGATTGTTTCCTCAGAACCGCCTAATTCGATGTGTCGCCGCAAGTTGCTCATGACTTCGGGCGACACATAAGACGGGTCTCCCGGCTCGCCATAGTCATCAAAATGATGGGCCTGATCCAGTAGATGTTCCATTCTCGATACCATAGGTTCCTCTCCTTCAACGAGCTTGATGGCAAACTCTTCGATCCGGTCTTTGACGGCGTTGGCGCGCTCATCAAACAGATCCGACATTCTTGCGATGGAGAGAGTCATCACATCGGCGGCCATGTCGCGGGCCGAAACTTCGACTTCCGGAGTGCTTTCAACAACCGACATTCCGGCCTGAACTTTCCACGTGTCCGTCTCAACTTCCTGCCGCAATCCGCGCTCAAGGCGGGTCGTTGCGGTCAGCTCAATTCCGTATTCCTCAGCAACCTCGACCTGGATAGAGCGCTGGACGTCGATGTTCATTTCGCTGCTCATACCCATAGCCAACCACTGCCCATGTTCGACGCCTCGGTTGTTCACAACGATGTGGACGTGGGGGTTTTCAGTGTCGTTATGGAACACTGTCAGGTAGTCCCAGGTATCGCCAAATTCACCGCTGCCAAACAGGCGATCTGCGAACTCTAAACCGGCCTCATGAGCGGCGTCCGGATAGGTGCCTTCGGGAAAAGAAACGATCATGTGACGGGTGTAACCGTAGTTGGTTTTCCCGTTGAAATCCTCGGCCCAAGTCTCGATCAAATCACTGACCTGATCCGCATCGAGCGGTGTCACGCCATTGTCTCGAATGTCCAACACACCCTCTGCCCTGACGGTCAGATAATTGATCTGGCGGCGCAACTCATGCGCGTTTTTCACCCCACCTTTGCGGACGTGTTTCACAACCGCCTCAGGCTTTCCAACCACAGCACCTAGCCGAGCCTTGATGGATGAGGCCCGCGAGATCATGAACTTCATGCGCTTGGCGGTCTGCAGCTGCTGAGTGATCTGCTTAGAACGATCGACACCTTTCTGAGCCTCGCGGAAGGCAAGCTCCAGGAAGTCGCCTGCTGTCATATCGTGAGCCGCAGCGGTCACTCTTCAGGCCTCCAATTGTCGTCGCGCAAGATCCGGCGAATGGCGGATTCTGGTTCTCGGTTTCGGCGGGCCGCTGTTATCATCGCTTTCAAGTCTTGCCGGTGCTGGATGATCGCGCGATGGAGATGTTCGACGTCGCGGCGGTCGTCGTCCGTCCAGATCACAGTGCCGCGCTTGGCCGATTTCGCGAGCTGGTTGAGGTTGGTGTATCCACCCTGAACCTGCCGCAAGTGCTTCTGCCAGAGATCCACAACAACTGGGTCAGGATCGAGATAACCGATCAGGCGATAGATCAGTCGTTGGATGATCTGGTTGCGGCTTTTGGCTCCCAGCACGGTCACAGCCGCCTCAAGACGCTCCAGCGCATCCACTGGCAAACGTACGGAAAAGACGGTGGTGTCAGAAGTTTTGCTCTCGGCCAAATCGCAATCAATCTTTAGTTGTATTTTCGATTTGTAACACAACTACCTTATCCTGTCATACTCTCCAAGAGGAAACCGGGGTGATTTTAGAAATTTGTATTTTCTCAAATTGCCCTCGGAACAGTTTTGCTCTTGGAGGCAATTTCCGCGCCGGGAAAAGGGTCCCGCCCCTTTTCCAGCCAGCAGGCGTGGGTGCCGGTGGACTGGCGCAGGGCAATCACGCAAAGCGTGGGCTGCCTGAACAGCGCCCGTCACATACCGGCACGTTCAAGTTCAGTATGGCATTTTTCGCGCGCCTCAGCGCGCTCTGTTTCCCGCCGCTTGCGCGGCGGGTGTGGCAGGGGTGCGAACTGCCGCGTTGCGGCCGGACGGTGCGCCTGCCCGGCCGTTGGGCCGCGCGCCACGGGTGGCGCGTATGTCGTCCGGCTCTTCGGCCGGAGCACGGGAAAGGGCGGCTTACGCCGCCCTGCCCTTTCGTCATTCGGTGACGGGCTCGTCATCGTTCCGCTTTGGGAAGGCCACCATCTCGACGCCGGGGAACATGTTGTGCTTGACCTGGATCGAGGTGATGTTGCCAGCCTCATCGGTGCTTACGAAGAGAACCCCGCAGCGATCCCAGAAATTCTTGCCTTCTTTTTCACCGGTCTTGACGTTCAGTTTCAAAGTTTGAGTTGCCATTGTTTGATCCTCGCTTTGGCGTGTTTCGATGAACATGAGAAAAGCGGGCAACAAGGGGACGTCAGCAGGGAATTTGATCCGCGCGGAATGCGCCGCAGGCGCAGGGGAAATTCCTTGTTGAAGCGCGGTGCCCGGACCGGGCACCGCGCGCCTTCCCCGACTGCCCGCTTATGTTCATCCCTTCAGAAACACCGCAGCCGAGGATCATCTCCGGCAATGGGTTTGAAACTGTCAGGCCAAGTGAACAGGCAAGACTTTCTGGGATCGCTGCGCACGGGTCATCTGAACAAAGCGATACTCTATGTGGCGGCAACATCACCCCGATCCATCAAAGGCGCATGCCTACTACCGAGTAGTTGTGGCCTTTCAGAAGCGGAATGACCTTCGTGGCAAAGAATGAAGGATCGCTGGCGGTGCAAGTCGCGCTTTCCAATTGGCGGAGGCCAAAGACTGGACGGTCCGGCCCTGGTCCGCGCATGTGCGGAGCAGGTGATCAGCCGGGCTCAATTTGGCGGGGTGGCTATCGCGGTGACATAACCACGACCCGCGCCCCTGACGGCAGGACCCGCGCATGGAAAAAGGCCATGCGATGCCGCTCCAAGAAAGAGGCCCACCGAAGCGGGCCACAAGTTTAACCGAAGGAAAGTCTCGAGGTATTGAGTGCAGGCTAACGCTTGCGCGCGCGATCGACAACACCGTCGGCTGTGATCGTGGCAATGCGATCCTCGGTGCGCCGTGTCATTTCCACACCGTCGCCCGTCATATGTGCCTCGGCAAATTCCGTGAACTTGAAGATGCTGCCATCGGCTTCAACATGGGTTTCATCTTCCGTCGAGCGCCGTTTCACCGACCCGTCATGGCGGATTTCGATGATCGTGTTGTCAGCCATGCGGACCGTCACGGAATTCTCATCCGCGGCCACACCCTGCCACCACATATCCGCGTCTCGGCGCACAACGATACGGTTTGGATGCAGCTTGATCTGCACGTCTTGCGCGGCCTCAGGATCAGCGGCTTTCACCACAACAATCGCTTCTTGCGCGTTGGGATCATTGTGGATCGATGCGCTCCCGTTTTTTGGCGGCCAGAGCTTTGGCTGTTCGCGCGGCTTGCCTTTCTGATCCGTATGAAACCCGACAAACATCTGCGCGGATTTCCAAACGCGGCGGGCGGCTTTCTCGAGCTTGTTCGATGAGGTGTCCATGGGTCTTTCCAAATCCGTTTGGGTCAAGTGATCGCTTTTGAGAATGAGCCGGGTGACTGGCCCCTGATAGCTATGCGCGACGGGGTAATTACGCAATGCCACTTTGAGTTTTTGCCATTGAGGCTGACACAGCCAGAGATTGATAGGCAGGGCGCAAAGCGCCCTGCCCTTTTAGGTTCAGAAGCAATCCGGCACCCACGCATCGATCCGGGCTTTCTGCGCCTCGGTCACGCCCAATGCCGCCTGATGCGCGTTGTCGTTGAACAGCTTGTGCAGCGCCTCGTTCTTTGCGCCTTTCTTGGATTTCGCGAAGGCTCTGAACATGTCAGTGTCAACATGCAGGTCCAGCAAGTTCTTGTAGAGATCATCCAGTTGCCAGCCTTTCAGGCGCTTGAAGCAGTTCTCTGCCGACGGGGTCCAGATCGTACGCATGTCAGCACCAATCTCAGCCTCGATCTCCGCCATGAACTCCGGGCGTTGAGTCAGAAACCGCCGCGCCAGAAAGGCTGTGATCTCACCGTTGCGGGTCTTCTTGCCCAGATCGCGAAACGCTGTGAACGCCTCGACGCTGCCTTGTGCGGCCATCTCCTGTAACCGGTCATAAGCTGCCTCCGCCGCCTCATCCCGTTCTCCGCCAAGACGTAGGTCGAGGATGAACTGGTCGTCGCTCTGAGGCGTGTTCCGCTCAGCGCCACCATAGCCAAACCCAAACAGGGTGCTGGTCAGACCCGAGGCCGGGGTGCTGGAGAAGGCAAACAGGCTCAGCACATAATCAGGCTTGTCCAGCAGGGCTGTTTGAACCGCCGCCAACCGGATCGCTACCATGTCGTCGATGAACTTCTGTGAATAGGCCGGTTTTGGTGTCTCCTTAATTTCGGGCTCCTTGATCGTTGCCAGAACACCAGCCTCAATGGCGGCCTGCACATGTTCTGCCGCGACATAGGCCGATGATGTTTTGATCTCGCCACTGTTGCCGACATAGACAAACACGCCGGACAGTTTGCGCTGCGTGTCGGAATAAGACGGCGCGGCATAGTCTTCGAGCGCGGCTAGTTCCTTTTCGCCATCGGCGTCCAGAGCCTCAGCCTCATAGAGTTCAGCAAGCTCGTCATACCGCTCGGCCTGTTCTTCGGTGAACTCCCGGCTCACCATCTCCAGACGGTGCATGCCTTCGCTTCCCGAAAACCCATAGGGGGTGTAGCTTTCATCATGGGTGTCCACCCAGTCCCAGCCTTCCACTTCACGCAGCTTCTCTGCTTCTGCTGCCAGCTTCTCGGCAAACAGGTGATCCAGTAACGCGCCTTGATTGAACAGGGTCTCATCGGCAAAGAGATCAGCGGTGACGGTGCCACCCGCCTCAACATAAGCACCCTGCCCGACAAACACGGCCTTGCGGTTGGTGCTGCTGACAGCCTCCGACGTCAGGGCCTGTTTGACATCATGCTCACTGAACCACCGGCACTCCTTGGCCTGTTCCAGCACCTCCAGAATTTTCTCTTCCTCGGTGCTGACGGTCATGGCCTTGGCCAGACCCATGCTGATCTCACCGGCTTTGAGCGCATCCAGTACGGCGGTGGGCAGACCGGCCAGTGCGAGGCGGCGGCGCACATGCGCCTCGGTGACGCCAAAGGCGTTGCTGATCTTTGCAACAGACAGGGATTTCTCCGCCAACTTGCCATAGGCACGGACCTCGTCCACCGGGTCCAGTTCTTCGCGGGCGGTGTTTTCCGCATTGGCCCATTGCTCGGCTACAAACGGGTTGTCGGTGACCTTAACCGGAACCTGTGCCAGATCGGCGCGCTCGGTCACGGCGATGTTCAATGCCCGCAAGCGGCGACCACCGGCAACAATGGCGACTTTGCCATCCGCATCGCGCAGGCCGCTGAGGTTCTGGATCAGGCCGCACATGACCAGACTATCGGCCAGCAGTGCGATGCCCGCCTCGGTAACGTCCTGACGTGGGTTCAGATCCGACAGGTAGAGATCGGACAGGGCAATGGTTTCGATGACTTCCGGTGCGGTGAAGGTTTCAACTTTGCTCATGGGGCAAATCCTTGTTTGAGTGTTTCGCTTTGTGTTAAGGGTGCCCTACCCCTTCCGGGGTAGAGCGGGGCCGCTTAAGCGGCTGCGTGTTGTTTCAAGAAGGCGAGGCCGATCTTGGCGGAGAGACCTCCCTTCTTGACCAGCTCAACGGCTTCGCGCCGTCGTTGCTGCAAGGTTTCCTGACTTATTGTGATCACCCCCTTTCCGAGCTGCGGTGGAAATCAGTATTCGCTGGGGCACATGATGGTCAGGACACGGCGCGTCACTGCGGGATCAAACGGGCGGTCGGACCCGTATCTGTAATCCGTGTCGTAAAGATCGATCTTCCAGAACAGCTTCTGGCCGCTGACCGTCACTGTTCCGAAAGTGTGATCGCCATAAGGGTCATTGCCTTCGTCAAACTGATCATCCGACGCCACTGCAACCAAAGCCGCAGTCTGAAACTCCATCCCTTCGCCGGACACACCGGGTGTGACAAACACCTGCCCCTGAATGTCCTTCGAGTGCAATTCATTCGCTGCATTTGGGTCGATCAGGGCTTTCCGAAACAGGTCATTCTGAGTCGCGATCTCGACCGCCTGAAGGCTGGTGTCATTTTCGATGTCATTTGTTGCTTCACTGTCCAAAACCGTCTCTCCTTTTGTGGTGCGACCTCCGGGGCTGATCCCCTTTGGTGCTGGTTTTGAGCCGAGCCCTGAAAGGGCGTCGTCTCTAAAACCTGCCCCGTGGCGAACGCGGAGAGGGGCGAGACAGGACAAATCGACAAGAGTGGTGCGGCCCGCAGCGCCGCGCGCGAGGACACGGTCTTGTCTATTTGTCTTGTCCGAGGGGGGAGGCCGCGCCTTCCCCCTGACGTCGGGCGGCGTTTGGCTTGTCCAAATCCCGCCTGACCAACAAAAAAAGCCAAAGGATATTCGATCCTGCGAGAGCGCAAAAGGGATCGACACCCGGACGGGCAGATCACCACGGCATGAACCGACCATGACCCACAGCCCCTACCCCGGCTCGCATGAGACGGGTCAGGGGCTATTGGCTCAGGGAGATCATGCTGGGGTGTTCTGGGTGGAAGCCGATATGTCGGCTGAAACCTAGAGCCCGGTCACGAGACGACAGGCTCGGGATTTGCTACGGAAACAAATTGCAACCCGAAGTCACTCACCGACCGGGACATACCCTCGACGGCGCTTTTGGTTTTCGAGTTTTTGGAGCGCTTCACTAGCCTGGGCTTCGTTATCAAACGTCACCATCATGGATTGTCCGTTCGTGCCAATGCGTCCCCAGGTCCGAAGAACGCACACTTCCCCGAACAGCGTCGGCTGCAGTTCAATCCCATAGAACCGTGCCATGTTGACGTCCGGGTCCACATGGATCAGATGGACAGGTGTGGTTGCCGTCAGTTCCATGACGCGATTGTCGGCAAACTCAGCCCGTCTGTCCAATGACATTGCGAAATCAATTCCCGGGAAAGGATTCTGATCCTGAATGGAAAATGACATCGAATGCATCCGCTACTACAATAGCTGACCAATATGTAAGTAATAGGATCGGCCATGTTTCGTTTTCTGCTATTTGCCTTCGTGATGGGTCCCGTCGCCAGCGCAGGCACGGCGCAGACACCGCCTTCGGTTGATGAGGTCGCGCAATACGACGGTTTCTTCGCAGCCGCTCACACCGGCAACGAAGAAATGATCCGGCAACTCGTTGCGGCAGGGGCAAACGTCAACGCGCGGGACTCGCGGGACCGCACACCAGCCCATGTGGCCGCGTTTGCTTCAGAGGACGAGGCATTGAGTATACTGGCTGAGGCTGGCGCCGACATGAACGCACTTGAGGGTCAGGCCTACGACGTGGTCACGATAGCGGCCGTTGCAAATGATCCAGAATTGATGACACTCGCAATCGAATTGGGCAACGATCCAGGCCTAACGACCAGCCCTTATGAAGGAACGGCTCTGATTGCGGCCGCGCATCTCGGTCATGTTGAGATTGTCAGGCGGCTAATCGCTGCTGGCGCGCCTCTGGACCATGTGAACAACCTGCACTGGACAGCAGTTATCGAAGCCGTTGTGCTTGGCGACGGCGGCCCGGATCATCTTGCAGTTCTGGATGCACTGTTGGCAGCGGGTGCTGACCGATCGCTTGCCGATCGAAACGGAACTACACCACTCGAACACGCCGAATTACGAGGATTTTCTGAGATGGCAGAACGGCTAAGAAAAGATGACTGAGACCAGTCCAGCAGGCTGAAGCGGAGCGTTCCACCTCACAGGTGCCGATGGCAGCTTGGATGAGACCAACCTCAAATCAAGTTCTTCTCTTAGTGGAGCGGTGACAGAGTTGAACACATCTCACGGGTAACGGCACAATGGACAAGATCAGAAATGTGGAAAGCGAGGTCATGCTGCGGGTGTGAAACAATTTCAAATCCAGCGGTATTGAAGTTCCCTACCCCCGACGCAATCTTCGTATGCGCACAGATGTGGCTATCGGCACGTCTTCAGTTGATACAAATCCGACCGCAACGGATAACACTCAGAACATTAACAAGGTTGCTGATTGAAACGGATCGAAAAACGACAAATTGCCGGAACCGCACAGCCTTACGGGACGGAAAACTTCTAACTACGCCCTTGTTTCTGCACCATTTCGCAAATCCAATCGTCTGGCTTGTAGAGCATCAGGATCATTTGACTGAGCTCAGGTTCATCAACTCGCCGGGCGGCACGTTTTGGGGAAAACCAGCGTCGTTTGCGTTCGTGTTTCTCGTCCCATTGTTTGTGGAGTTTTCGAACAAACATAGGGTAGAGCGTGACGCGACAATCAACGGTCGTGCCGTCCTCCAGAAGCTTCTGATAATCATAGGTTCCAAGCGGCGTCTTGGAGATGGCACCGATGGCACCAGCTTCTTCCCGCGCCTCTATTTTGGCCGTTGACCAGGGCTTCTTTCCCTTGATCAACCAGCCCTTAGGTGGAACCCAGCGTCCAGTGTCTCTGGATGTCACCAAAAGAACTTTGGGCTTTGAATTCTTGGGCAGCCGAAAGGGAAGCGCCGCAGCCTGCGCAAATTGCTTACCTTTCGTTTGGGCGGCCGTTCTGGCTTTGCTCATTTTCGCAATTGCCTTTACGCCTCAAACGACAGATCGATCTTGTGTACTGCGCGCTTTGTCGCGCAACACTTTCAGTTCCAATTCATCTTCCTCATGAATCCGTGCCAGTATCTCTTTGCTGCTCACGACGGAATACGGCTCGCCGCGTTGGGTGACGACCAAGTTCCGGATGTCGTGCTTGGCCATCAGATTGAGAGCAGTTGAAAGCTTCGAGCCAGTTGCACATGTGATTGGTTTCTCTGTCATCCAGTCATCCACGGTTTGCTCGTAAAAGGAGGACCCTGAATCTGCGAGGCATAGCAGCACGTCGTGGTCCGTGATAATCCCGACCAACTTCTCATCTTTAAGTACGGCGAGGGCATTCACTTCCAAAAGTGCAATCGCGACCGCTGCATCGAATACGGTTGTGTCAGCGTCGCAGAACGGGCGTCTTTTCAGATCCTGTGCTTCGACAATGCTTGAGATCGTCATTCGTTGTTCCTCATTAACGCGCGCTCGGCCAACCGAAGTGCCCGAGCTAGTGAAAAGGTAAAACTTCGTGTTACATCAATCAGTCGGATGAAAACAAAAGCGACGCCATAGTAGTGAGATAGTGCAGTTTAACGTGGACGCCTGCCAACATAGTGCTGTGCCAATGTTTGACATAGGAAGAGAATTTCAACCAACCGATCCACAGGCCGAAGTCGCGGGGCAGTTGCCTGCCCCGCGCCAGTTTACGAGATTGCACGCAATCCGCGGCTCGCCATTACCTCCCATACGGCGAGCGCGATAAGCGCTGATCCCGTTAGCCATGCGTTGGCCATTGCCACAATGTGGCCCGTGAAGTTCAGCGCCGTAGGAGCGGCGATTAGCGCAATCCCCAGTGCCGATACCGGAGCCACCCGTGCGAGAAGGTGACTCCGGCCGTCAGCGCCGGACATGACTAGAACACCAATGCCAACGGCCATGAAGGCGAGAGATTCGAGTTCAGCCATGCCCTGCAACAGAATTTCTTCACGGAACAAAACAAATGGGGACAGAGCCAACCAGATACCCATCGCGGCAAGCAGCCATCTATGGGGTGGGATGGGCTTCCTCATAACCGTGACGACCTTTGCTTACTGATCCCCTGCAGGACTAGGGAGAAGCTCTGCATCAACGGCAGCCAGTAATTCGGCTTCATTGATGAAACCATCGGAATTTGCGTCGATCTCCAGGAAGAGATCATCCGAGACTTCAGGATACTTGGTCTGAAGCTCTGCCAGCGACGCCAGGCCATCACCGTCCATGTCAAGATCAGTGGGCATGGCGAATGCCGGAACAGCAAACAGCGAAGAGAGAAGAGCAACAATAGAAACTCGACTCATTTTGTTTTCTCCATGAGAAAATGGGCTTCTTGCCCATTGTGGGGTTGGTGCAGCGCTCCGGTGTTGGTGGCAAATCCACAGGGGTCAGATTGCAACGGTTCCTCAGATCGAGATCTCCACTACAAACGAAAATTGTTGATTGGCGTTCCGATCTGGTGGGGGCACTTTCGCGCTACTCGGAGAATATGGCACAAAGGTATCGTGTTGAATAACGAATTTTTCTCGCCGATAGTATCGGAAATTCGAATAGGTGACCCATGGACATTGAACTTGCTCGAACTTTCCTCGCGGTGGTTGAAACGGGTACCTTCTTCGATGCTGCGAACAAAGTTCACGTCACTCAATCGACAGTGAGCATGCGCATCCGAACGCTTGAACATCAACTTGGACAAGCTGTGTTCGAACGCGGAAAATCCGGAGCGACCCTGACACCTGCAGGGCGGCATTTCCTGAAACACGCCCAGGTATTGGTTCGCACCTGGACACAGGCCAAGCTGGACGCTGGTCTCCCCGCCTCCATGGCCGCAGCGTTGGAAATAGGCGCGGCTCCAAGCCTTTGGGACGGGTATCTCACAAACGCATTGCCAGATCTAATGACGTCGCTGCCCGATGTTGCGATCAGAGCATCAGCCGCTTCTTCCGAAACACTGACGCACGAGATTGAAGAAGGAAAACTTGACCTTGCAATCATGTATCGGCCGCGAAGCGTGTCGAGCTTATCCGCGTTACAACTCTTTGAAGATGAGTTTGTTCTTGTCACCAGTGGCCCGCAGGCCCTTCCAACTGTTCATAGCGAAAACTATGTCCTGATAGATTGGGGCCCTGAATTCCGGGCAGACCATTTGTTGAACTTTCCTGAGCTTGACACGCCGCGTTTACAGCTTGGTATCGGAACTTTGGGTCTACAATATCTAAAGTCAGTTCCTGCAGCCGGGTACTTTCCCAAGCGCGTGATTAAGCCAGAGCTTGAGGAAGGCTGGCTTACATTGATTGAGGCTGCGCCGCGCTTCGCATATGCGGCCTATGCAGTATTCGATGAAAGCGAAACAGGCGGTTTGCCAGGCCAAGCCGCACAACAGCTACGTAGTCTCGCAGACTCCGTTGGTTGAATGCCAGTTGGATTATTTCCGAAAGCAAAACGCAGCCTCATAGGAAGGGCAGAACCCAGACCACAAGCCCCCTTAATCTCATCGCCGAAGCTTGAAGTCTGACTTCAACGGGATATGATTGCATACGTTGGGTGGGGGTTTAGAAGGATATGAGTAAGCATAATTGCAACTTTCAGAAAACTGTGGAATTGCCGGAACTCAAGGCTGCTCTTGCAAGCGGGTTCTGCGATCACTGCGGCGCCACGGTATCGGAACTGATCCAACGCGGAGAGATTCTCGAACTCTGTGGACAGGAACATTGTTTTGACTATGAGACCGGCGAGAGTATTGAAATCGCCGTTGCGCTTTGCCCTTCTTGCCACCAAGCTAATCATTTAGATGCGCAGCGACAGCATAACCCTTGCCACGTTTCCGCACGGCGAAGCCGGGATCATCGGGACTAATAACCCAGGCCCAAGCGCGGAAAAGTTTTACTCTAAAGGAAAGTCGCCCACTCAGAATAGGCATCGTGTGTTGCGGCTGGCATCAGGCTTCAAGCCAGTTGTCGCGGGTAGATAACCTGCACACTGTCAGCGTCAAACTGATCGAAGCTTTTTTGCCACCTCCGGCCTGGCCACAGGAGTTTGGCGGTCAGATTATGGGGATGGTAGGCTGCGGTATATGGATTCTCTAAGGCTCTGGGCCACAGAAAGAACTATCGTATCTGCCCGTGTGCGCAAAGTCTGGGTAGCAGACAGTCTTCGCCTAAAAGCCGAAAGCGGTACGGGGCCGGAAAGTGTCGGTGCATTTTTGGCAGAACTTGCTGCCGGGCTAACAAAGCGGATTGAGGCTGTCTCGCTTGAACTTGAAGACGAGACAGACTCTCTCGAAGAGATCGGGCTTACAGGAAATGAAATCAAACCAGAGCGCATCGCGCGATTGCGGCAAACGGTGATCAAACTTCGGCGCTATATCAGTCCGCAACGCGATGCACTCGATGCTCTATCCTCATTGAGAAGTGGCGTAGTTCACAGCGACGCATCTGTATTGGTCAATGAAACCGCGAACCGCACTCGCCGTACACTTGAGGAACTGGATGCAAGCCGTGATCGCTTGACAGCCCTTCAGGAGCAGATGGACGCCGAACACGCGAATGCGCTTGCTCGAAACGGCTATCTATTGTCTGTCGTGGCAGCAATCTTTCTGCCACTTGGATTTCTGACTGGTCTATTTGGCGTGAATATTGCTGGCATGCCCGGCTTGAGTGCTCCCTTTGCGTTTTGGGCGCTGACACTGGCTTCGGCTGCCATCGGAATTACACTTTACGTCGTGTTCAAACTCTCAAAGTGGTTGTAGCAAAAGTAGGTTGCCAATGATTGATCAAGCTGCTGCACAGAAAGCCTTGATCACCTTCGCCAAAACGCGTTTGCAAGCAAAATAGCTTCTCATTTCCCAGTTTGACATTAGGCTGGAACCGATGTTCCGACAGCTCTTACCGATATCAGCGCTGCTTCTTGGATCAGGGCTTCTTCTGTTCGCAGGTGGTGTCCACGGTCTGATACTTCCCGTTCGTGGCTCTTTCGAAGGTTTTTCCGCCAGCTCTCTGGGCCTTTTAGGAACGGGGTGGGCAGTTGGCTATGTAGCAGGATGCCTTGTTGCACCAAGGCTTGTTGGGGCAGTAGGACATATTCGAACCTTCGGCGTAATGTGTGCCCTCGCCGCCGTAACGATCCTTTTCCAGGCTGTGGTAGTAGAAACGTGGGCGTGGATACCGTCGCGCGCAGTTTCAGGATTTTGTTTTGCAGGCGCGGCAATGATCGTCGAGTCATGGCTCAACGATAAGGTTGAACCCAATACGCGTGGTACAGTCTTTGGCGTCTACACGATGGTTAACCTGGGTGCGGTGACAGCCGGTCAGATGGCTATCTCACTGGGAGATGCAACGGGTTTCATCTTCTTTGCCGTAGGCGCGATGGTGTATTGTTTGGCGCTTATACCAACTGCCCTGTCAACCTCGGCATCGCCAGCACCCCTGACATCTGTGCGTCTCGATCTACCGGCGTTGTGGCGAAACTCACCAGTTGCGGTCGCCGCGGTCTTTCTTGTTGGCATTTCAAATGCAGCATTTGGGACCCTAGCTGCGGTGTACGCGGATCGCGTTGGGCTATCACTTACTGCAATAGCTTTGTTCGCGAGTATTCCGGTTTTGGCCGGAGCTTTTGCACAAGTCCCAATTGGATTTGCAAGTGATCGAATGGACCGGCGTAAAGTCTTGCTGTTTACAGCGGTTGTGGCTCTCGCTTCGGATCTGGCTTTCGTCCTTCTTGCGCCGGAGTCTCGCGTCATGAACCTTGCTTTGGTTGGGATGTTTGGCGCTGCAATTTTTGCGATGTATCCAATCATCGTTGCGCATGCGAACGACCATGCACCGCCGGGCACCTCGATTCAGGTTTCAGGCGGGTTGCTGATGGTCTACGGGCTGGGATCGATTGCCGGGCCGCTGATAGCAGGTGTAGCAATGACTGGATTAGGGCCACAGGGCCTATTCATGACAACTGTGGCAGCGCATTGCCTGATGATCGTGTTTACGGTCTGGCGGATTATGGCCAAGTCAGCCGTACCTGAAAGTGAGAAGACCGCATTTCGCGTCAGCGCTCCTGCAAGGGTGGTTACGCCTGAAACTGCCGTCCTTGCTGTCGGTGAAGATGAAGCAATTTCGCTTTCTGAAGCTGAGAGCGAGCTGGGCACCCATCCCGATGTGAAAGATAGTGTGGCGCCAAGAACTAATTCTGAAGACAGCCCTTCCTAATCTTCTCCAATGTGTTCGCGGCGCGCTAGGCTGGTCAACTACCGGCGCGAGAGTGAGAATTGAACATCACCTAAATCAAACATGGTTTTCGCACATGGCTCTGCGAATGTTCCTGTCACTCATCCACAACACGAAACTCACCGGAAGGCGCGTCAGTAGGTGGTTCTTCAAACTCATTGGAAATCAGACCACGACGGATGAGTTCACGAATGGCGGCCGCTCTGGATGGCAGTCTGTTCTCGAACCGCCAATCATCGATGGCTTTAAGCTCTTCGAGGTCGAGCATCAGCTGTAGTTTTTCCGTGCGCTTTGGTGGTCGATTTTGATCAGACACTGGCATGACCTCAGTAGCTTACGTCAGTTACTCCAAGCATGTATGGCAATGGGCCTGTGTGTCTACATCAATCTTGGCATGTTGTGCCGGATACCCAGGATCATGAAGCGCCCCATAATGTGTCGGATACCTATATTAAGTATATGATTTTATTTGACAATTTATGAACCTCTCTTACGTTTTACTCCGCAAGCAACGAAACGGAGTGAAAATGATACAGCAAGTCTTAAAGTCTGAAGTTCAGGAAGAAACCAACGACACAGGCATCGACAAGAACGCTTGGATCGCCAACGCGGTGACGGAAGTACTGGCCGATACCATGGTCCTGATGGTGAAAACACAAGGCACACATTGGAACGTCGTGGGCCCGCTATTCCTGCCGATCCATGAACTGACAGAGCGTCAGTATCGCGACCTGTTCGAAGCTGCGGATGAATTGGCCGAGCGTGTGCGTGCGTTGGGTCAGGTGGCACCGATCTCGTTCACGGACATGGTTAGCCAAGCCAAGCTGACCGAAGAAGAGACTGTTAAAGATGCAGAGGGCATGATCAAACAATTGGTCGCAGACAACGAAGCGATTGCTCGGAACCTGCGTGAGACTGCCGCGACCGCTGCCCGTTATGGCGATGGAGCTACAGAGGATCTGATGAACGCCAGGATGGCGAAGCATGAGGAAGCGGTCTGGATGCTCAAGGCAATTGTTGCGGCCTAATGGATGGCTCCCTTCGATCTGAACCACCGTTTGAGAAGAAAGGAAAAACGATGACACGTGTTGGGTATGAGAAAAAAGCACAGCTGCAACTGGATAGCTGGAATGCTCAAATTGATGTTCTCGAAGCCAAGCTGAAGGTGGCTGAAGCGGACGCCAAGCTCGAGCTCGAGGAGCAGCTTAGTAAGCTCTACAAGGTAAGGTCCGATGCAAAAACGCAGCTCGAAGAGTTGAAGTCGACCAGCGACGAGGCCTGGGAAGATGTCAAAGAGAGCTACGAGGCAGCTTGGGGCGATATGCAGAGTGCTTTGAAAGAAGCGGCCGACCGGTTCGCGTAAAGCTTCATGCTGGGTTCGTCAAAAAAGCTTGTGTCGTGAATGGGGACCGGAATGCAAACACCTAGAGAATTATTGAGGTACTTTCGCGGGTTCCTAACCATCCCTGCCACCATAAGTCTTTCAGGGCTTTTGGTGGCTGGGATTGTCTTCAAGACGGAGCAGGCGCTCGTGGGTTGGAGTTGGTCCGCTTCCGATTGGCTAAGCGTTTCTAATCGTACTGCGAGCGATGTACTAAGCGCAATCTCGGCAGCATCCATGTCCGCGTTGGTCATGGTCTATTCCATTGTTTTGCTGGTCTACACCTTGGCAGCGGGATCTATTGGACCCAGGCTCTTGCAGCGCTTTGGTGAAGACAGGGTGAATCAGATTGCAGTTGGCTCACTTGGAGCGACGTTTTTATACAGCTTGATGATCTTGTGGCTGATACGCGATGACACATCGGTCAATTTGGCCGTTGCGATTGGAATAGTCTATTCGATCATCTCAGTTCTTTTGCTGCTGCTCTTCGTTCATACAGTATCGACGCGCGTAACTATTGATCAGGAGGCGGCGCGGATTTCTGCAGCCTTGGATCGCCAAGTGAGCACCGCAATCGAAAACAGTGCAGATATTCCATCTTCAGAGGCAGTCCCTGAGGAGGGAGACAAGAGGCAAGTCTTGGCTTCGGGCACCGGATATGTGAACTCGATCAATACCGAAGGTCTGGTGAGTGCGGCCAAGGAGGCAGGAGCAGTCATCGTTTTTGATGTGCAGCCAGGTGACTTCATGGTTCCAACGGACACTTTGGCCAATGTTTATGGTGATAGTGAAGAGAGCCTCAATGATCTGGTGCAAGCGGCAGCTCCGTTGATCCCTGCACGAGATCCTAGTGGAGATATCCGCTTTTCTGTCCATCTTCTCGTTGAAATTGCACTTCGGGCGTTGTCGCCGGGTGTCAACGACACATTTACCGCAATAGTCTGCATCGACCGTCTATCGGCATCTCTGGCTCGAGCGTGGTCGTCAAAGCTCTGCACGGGTGTGTATCGGGATGATGGCGGAAACGTGCGGGTGATTTACCCGTCCATCACGGCTGAGTCATTGTTTCACGACTCGATGCCAGCTCTGCGACGCGCTGCCCGGGGTAATGGCCTCGTAACGTCCGCCCTTATTCGAGCTTTGGTGCGCATCGCGGAGTCAGCTCCAGAAGAAGATTTGCGGACTGTTGTAGATGAACTATCTGCGGTCAGAGATGAGACCCGAGAAAGCGATATGCTAAAGCGCGATATTGATAAGTTTTGCGGCCAAGTGGAAACCGCAATTGAACGATTTTAGTCAACCGTCCTGGACAATTGCAGTCCAGTGCGGCTGGGGGGTGGTTTGTGAGTGGGCCATCCCCCAACTAATGGGAAAGTGCTTTTCTATTGGTCTTAGTTTCATTTCATCGAAAGGTAGTCACTGGGAGGTGAAACCAAACGGCTACTTTGTCCGCGTTAACGTCATTCGAGAGTGCTTCAGCTACAGCAGACAACATGATTTCCTGAACGTCGCGCATGTCCTAGTGAATGGCTTGGTGCAAAACTGAAGAGCGTGATTGTGAATGCCTGCTTCGGGCTGCCAACTGACGCTGAAGCCAAGGGCGTAGAGCGTCAGTAAAGAGCCCTGAGCGAACTTTGTATTCAGGCAGTTGGAGTAAAAGGCCGCATCATCTATCGTCGAACGCATGTCGGACAAGGGACAACATTTGCAACGAAGGTTGGCGGCGATACTAGCCGCGGATGTCGTTGGGTATTCGGCGCTTATGCATAAAGATGAGCAAGCCACAATTCTCATGCTTGATCACCTGGAAAGCGACATCGTCACCCCAACGATTGCAGGCCAGTCAGGTCGTGTCGTGAAGAGCATGGGCGACGGTTGGTTGGTGCAATTTGACAGCGCGGCGCAAGCTGTAACCGCAGCAATGCAGCTACAAGAGCAGTTGACTGAACACTCGTTAATCAGCATGCGCATCGGTGTACATGTGGGTGACATCACAGAAAAAGGTGACGACATACTGGGTGACGGCGTAAACATCGCCGCCCGACTTGAGAGCATTGCGCCGTCGGGTGGCATCGCTATCTCTGAACCCGTACACTTGAACCTTGAACACGCTCTGGCAGATGCTTTCAAAGCAGTTGGGAAAAAGAAGCTCAAGAACATCCAACGCAGCCTGGATGTGTGGATTCATGATGGACCGCAACTTGGCGCATCGCATAGCTCACCTTCTTTCACAGAGACGAGCTTGCCAAAGCTATCCATCCATCCTGTCACGTGCAGCGACGAACGCACTGAGCTAAAGGAAATGGCCGCTGCTCTCACTTCAGATTTCGGTTCTTATTTTCAAACGATCAACTGGTTAAACGCAGCGATATCCTCCGCGGAGCCTTCAGAGGGATATGCACTTCGTGGCGTGCTGCGTGGACGCGGCGACCGATTGCGCCTGGAAGCCCGCTTAAATGACTCTTCTGGTTCCGAAATCTGGACTCAAAAATTCGACGGTTTGGTCGATGCTATCTTTGATTGGCAAGACGAGGTTGTAGAAAAGCTGTTGGATGCCGTTAGCGGGATTTTGATCCAGTCGCTGACCGCAAAGCTCTCTGCTTTACCTGAAGACGAGCTGACTGCCGAACAGTGCGTCTTGATGGGCATGATCACATGGTCGGAGGCCAGCATTGACAGCTATAAAGAGACGTTGTCTTACCACGCTAGGGCCATCGAAGCCAAACCAACCCTCGCTGCCGCCTATGCCGAAGCTATTTGGACAATGAATGGTGCGAGAACCTATGATCTTCGATGCGAACTGTCATCCTACTACGAGAAGCTGCCAAACTGGATCGAGGCCGGGCGACAGATGGCGGGTCAAAGCCCAACGCTTGATCTGAGTGTCGCCGTGGCTGACTACAACGTAGACAGGGATGCGGATCGACTTTCCGTGGCGCTTGAGCAAATCCGGCAAAGAGCGCCATTAGATGCCCGCCTGCATTTGTTTATGGGTTGGGGATACAACTGGGCCGGGTTTCCTGAAACGGCATTGGGCTGTTTTCAGACAGCGCTTCGGTTGGGCCGATATGGGGCTGTATTCGTTGGTGCTTCCGGAGGTGCCGCCACCTCTTGCGTAATGCTTGGGCGAGACCGTGATGCTATCGCCTACGCAGAGGCAGGTTTGCGCTTCTCAAAAAACTATGCCGCACTTCACAGCACGAGGGCTGCTGCTCACGCAATGCTTGGGGAACCTGAAGAAGCGTCTGCTGCTTTGACGCAAATGCTGCAAATGGAACCTGGTGAAACGATCTCAAAGTGGCGTAGCAACGTGGACTACGGAGGCTCTGAAGGCGCTGAACGTTACTTTGAGGCGCTTCGCCGGGCAGGGTTGCCAGATTAGCGGTGCCGGAACCAAGTTGCGCTAGCAAAACCGGCAGCTTGATCTCGCATCTAAGAAACTGCAAAGCTCCGATTTGAAGGGCCGCTATGGGCTGCTCGCGGCCGTTGCTGCCCGAAAATGAACGGTGCGTTTGTTGCGCACCTCGAACATTGCAGAACTTGGATCTGAATGCCCGCAGTGGGTCGACAGCAGTTCTCGACCTGTTGGATGAAAGATCCGGGATGGTACTCCAAACCACTCTCTGGAGCTTTGGCTTTTGTTTCTACTTTTTTATGCTAGCGCGGTGCATATGATAGTGCGATTCTTCGCCACCAGTGCAGTGCTTCGGTGAGCATGTCTCTCAGCCGAAGCTTAGTCTTTATCAAATCAGGTCAGGTCTTCGACACGCGCGTCTGGCGCATTTCGTTTTACGGACTCAATTCCATTATCCCGAGCGGTTGCACTGGTGTAGCTCTCGCTGGTGCCGATCACCTGCCCGTTGCTGGCTTTGAGGTTATACATGTACCCGCCTGACTTCGTCTCCTTACGCTCGTACCGGTCGTCATTTGGCGCATTTGTCTTCACTGACTCGATACCTTTCTCGGCACTTGCTTTCTGTACATAACCTTCGCTGGCCAAAATAATCTCGCCATTTCCGGCTTTGAGCCGAAACCGGAACTCTCCTGCCTTGTCTTCAAAGATTTCAAATTTTCCAGCCATGTGACTTACCTCTTTATGGTTGAACCAAAATTCGACACGACGTTGCTATGTTCACCGATTGGTCACAAGGCAAAAATATAAAAAACTAAATCATCCAGCTGATGAGTTGGCGTACTGAGTCCATCGTCTCAAACTAGTTGCTTAGAAAAGACAAGCAAAGAGCGCTCGTTTTCGTCAATCCGATTTGATCCAGCCCCTTTATGTCCTCATCAATTGCAGATCACTTTTTCGCATCTTCGCTGCAAAAGAGATCGTGCAGGACCTCAACAATCGCCAACACTCGTTCATCCGCAATCCTGTAATAGATGCTTTTCCCGTCGCGCCTTGACTCAACCAGACCAGCGAGGCGCAAACGCGACAATTGTTGGGACGCTGCTGCCTGCCGCATGGAGAAGGTGGTTTCGATTTCGCTGACGGATTTCTCACCGCCAAGAAGCAGGCACAAGATCTGCAACCGGCCGTCATGCGCCATGGCCTTTAAGAAGTCGGTCGCTTCAAGCGCGTTTTTGCTGAGATCGGGTTTCAAGTGGTGCTCCCAAATGAACAATATACCCTGATATCACGAACTCTGGCCCCTATCCGCACTTCATAATGTGTGTGATCGACATGATTCTACAGAAGAATGGGCGGCAAGTGTACATTGACGGGATTATCTGGACAGTTGGTAACCTGAACTGAGTCAACATCCGGACCATCTTCTTGGTCAGACCGCACGATAGATCTTTGGCGAAGCAAGTGCTGTGTTTCGACAACTTCCTTTGATCCCTGTTCAATGTTTTACAATAGTTTGCCCCCTTTTTTCCATTCGGATCAGAGAGTCTGACCGGTAGATCGCGATGGATGTCGCCAACTACATCGAACTCAGATTCTCGCTACGCATCAATCAGGTAGGCCAACCCTTTCGAGATCTCCGACGAACTTGTCGAGATCAGAGGTCTCGACGTTTTCGAATGCCAATCTCATTCGGGCCTTTGTCATCCGGGGGCGGATCGAACTGCCTAACTCTATAATCCGCCGGGCTTCATCTTCACGCGATTTTCGTGCCAGAATTGCCGCCAAAATATAGTGGCCGAACGGTTCAACCGACCTGCCTTCCATAGCAGCCCTTGCACATGCTTCAGCCTGGTCCAACTCATCTTCCAGAAGGTAGAGACAAAAAGCTTTGGCGAGCAACTTAACCTTGTAATACGGCCCGGCTGTACCAAATCGCATCGCTGTCTCGATGCTCTGAAGAGCAAGTTTGGGCTGACCGTTCGCGAGCCGCACGATCCCCACTACCAATTGCGCGTTGGCCGAGCTTGGGTTGAGTTTGACCGCAAGTTCGGCCTCGGCATTCGCGGCATCGTGCTTCTTCAGTACCGAGTAAATCCTCGCAAGGCTGGCATGTGCAAAACTGCCTTGATCATCCAGGGCCACTGCGCGTTCAGCATGACGCAAGGCGCGCTCCTTGGTTGCTTTCCGGTCCTCCACCTGAAGAAAGAGAAGTTTCCGCAAAAGCGTGTTCACCATAACCGCATGCGCTAGTGAGTAGTCTGGAGTTAAATCTATTGTTCGGGACAGTATGTTGCCTGCTGTCTCGGTATCTTCGCTCGTGAACTTGTAAAGATGCCAAAGCGCTTTCTGCACCCGATCCCATACACTCACCTCACCTCGTTTCAGCCGCGCTTGTTCGCGCATGTCAAATCTCAGTTCCCAATCAATATGTCCGACGACCGCCGAAGCGATTTCCTGCTGTAACGAAAACACATCCTCGATATTCCGGACCAGCCGGTCAGCCCAAAGATCATGCCCGGTGGATGTGTCCACCAAATGCGCGTTGATGCGAACACGTTCGTCGTCATAAAGTACGCTGCCTTCAACCAAGTAGTCAGCTCCGGCGCGCTGCGCGACCTCCTCTCCTGTCAGGGCTGATTGTGTGAGGAACTTCGTGGAAGTCGGGGAGACCACCGCCAGCCAGTCCACTTTGGCTAGCTCGGTAATGAGTTCCTGGTTGATACCCGATACGAAAGCGTCAACGCCACTTTGCGAATTCAGATTTTCGAGAGGCAACACCGCGATCACCGGTTTCTGCGGAGCCGGAAGTTGGGTCATCATACGGCGGCGCAGCCGATCTTTCTCCAGTGGCGGTTCAGTCTTGGGTGAAGTGGCATCGGGATCGACAGGAGGATCCGACTTGGGGTGCGCGGAGGCGTCAAACCCAAAAACTGGTCCGTTTTTGGGCCAGTCGACATTGTTGAGCGTGAAATAATCCTTGAGATTGTGGGCTGCGTACAGAAAAGCGTGGCTTCGCAAACTTAGGTCAATACTCTTTTGTGCGAAGTTCAGACCTGCGGCCACTCGTGCCAATAGGTATTGGCTCTCCATAAAGCTTAGGCGATGGCTCTCGTGCCGTTCGACCCAATTCATGGCCTCGGTTCTCAGGGTTCTGACAAATTCGGCAATTCCAACGTCATCTTGCCAAAGCCCCAACGTGTGGTGTTTTGGATGAAACAGCCCCAGATCGTCAAGAATGGCATCCCATTGTGCCGGTGGGCAATTTCCGCGCCGTGCCAAAAGGTACGCCAGCTCGAAATATGCGTGATCATAAAACAGGAACTGCTTGGCCTGATACATGGCGAGGTCAATCAGATAATAATCCGGTTCGCTCTGCTGGTGCGAACGAACCAAAACGTTTTGGCCGTGAAGGTCGCCATGCAGGCGACCTTCCGCAGCACGAATGTTCAATCGACTTGGGAGATCACGGTTACGCGCGAATGCCAGCGGGTTCGGGTACCAATGACCCTCATAAGAAAAGCACGGTTCCAGGGGATCGTGATTGCATGACTCGGACAAAAAATGGTGTAGACGCCCCTCTTTGGGATCCAATCGGTATCCGAGCCAACTAGAAAGCAAATCCTGCGGCGCATGCATTCCCTGCGCGATCTGGTAATCCGCATTCCAGTCTTCAAACAGGCTTCTTGCAAGCCTTTGAAGCACATCCAGTGCCAGTTCGTACCCGCAAGCGTTCCAAGGAACAGAATACTCCAATCCTCTGGCAACCACAGTCGAGAGAATAGCAATTTTGCCTTCGTGCTCCACCGATCCAACAATGCGGGCAAGATGCTTCGACGCGAACTCCGGGGCCGCTTCGAATGCTTCACGATGCAGTTGGACCTCGGTTTTTTCGTTCCACTGTGGATCCGGGCATTTGTCCAGCTTGAGAATAGCCTGCCCGTTGAGGACATCACTCGAAATATCAACAATATATACAAGAGCACCTGACTTGCCCGCGCTTAACTGTCGGTGAAAATAAATCTCACCCGAAATTTTCCAACGAGAAGTTACCAGAGGCAAAAATTCGCTGTACTCTTCTGGCCATTTGAGGTCATTGGTAACAGTCATCAATCACACTTTGCAAAATAGCGTCCCACCCGGTCCAGTTCCGAATGCAGACCGCAGTGGCTGCAATAATACACCATCCAAAAATTGCGCCAAGCCGCAGTGATGCCGGGTAGTCAGCCCCAACACCTGCCAATTCGTGCAGTACTTCCTTTACACCGGTCGACGGCTTCGTGAGCGTCGTCGACGAGGGGTAGACGTGTGAAGCAAAGGTATTAGAAATGGAAAACTGTCTTGTCAGACTGATTGTCGTCTGTGGCGGATTGCGCAGTAGAGCAAGATACTTCAATTCCAAATGCGCTAACTAAATCGATGCTGAACCCATGGCCTTCGGCAACACCTGCATCAATGGGGCGGATGGTCCGCATGGCTTGGTCGAAGGTGCAGCCGCGTTGCAATCAGCACTCCACCGATAATCAGCACACCACCAACGCCTTGATAGAGTTGAAGGTGCATGCCCCTTAGAGTCACGGCTTCGATCGCAACGAATATCGGCACAAGATATGCAAACAAGGAAGCCGTCGACGCACCAACTTCACTTGTGCCAAAATTTAGCAAGTGGAGGTAAATGGCACCCATTCCAACTCCAATGAACAGGATTGAGCCCCAGACCTTCCAAGAATAGGCGAATGGGCGAGAAGTACCTGCTTCAACGAACAAAGCAAACGGCAGCAAAACCGCGATGCCAATGACGAAAATCACGAACAAGCCCTCATCGGGCTTAGGTTTCATATTCCATCTCTTAAGAAGCACTAAGTAGAGCCCACGGCAGGCGTTTGAGGCAATCATCAGCAGGAAGGCGAGATGCGGGTCGAAATTGACTAGATTTTCCAAATCACCGCGAAATGCAAAAATCAGCGCTCCTATCAGTGCAATTGCGACACCCAGATATTGGACAGGTCGCAACCGTTCGTTAAGCAGCAGTGTAGAAAACAGAATCGTCAGCAAAGGTACACTGGTATATCCGGCGCCAAGATCTATCAGGTCATTTGATCGGAGTGCTGCATAGACAAACCAGGGCGTTGCCACCACGCCTATGCAGGAAAGGACTGTGATACGGAGCCAACTGCCCTGGAAATGCTGGAACGGATTGGTCCGTCCCCTCAAAACAAGTGGCAATACAAATACTGCTGCAATCAAGCAACGCCAAAAAGTCAGTACAACCGGATGAACCTCATTGACCGCCAAATTTCCGAACAAAAAGTTCCCGGCACTGATCAGCATTGCAAGCAACAAAGCCCCGTAGGCCAGCGCAGGTCGATTCACCTTCATGATTGCATCAGAGCATGGCTGGCATTTCAAACAAAGCGTCAATTGATGTGGCGCTTATGCAGACAAATCGGACGTAACGCTGTATTTGTGAGTAAGGGACATCTCTTAGGAGAGTAGTTATTTACGATGAACATTTTTCAGCGAACGGATTGGGCCTCAGACGAAGGCTGGAACGGAAAACTCGAAGGGCAAAACGCTGCTACAGGCATTTCGTTTCTTTTTAATGAAGTGAAAGAATCCGGCAAAGGACCGCCATTGCACAAGCACCCATATGATGAAGTTTATCTGGTGCGTCAGGGGCAAGCCCGAGTTGTTGTTGGAGACGAAGAGGCAATTGTAAACGAAGGCGATATTTTGGTAATTCCAGCTAATACCCCGCATAAGGTTTTGACTTCAGGAACAGGGCCCTTTGAGATCATTAGCGTCCATGTGTCTGCCAAGTTTACGATGGATATCCTTGAATGAGTCTATCCCTTTCCCAAAGTGTGGACTGAAGGGCTCGGAGCCGTCGTAGGAGCGAACGCAGCGTTTTGAGCCTGTGAATCGCACACAGATGCGGACGGCCCAAACCTGCCGTTCACTTACCTTGCAGGTGTCGTACTGCACCCGTCATTCCTAACATTCGCTGCAACCACACATTCTGGACGAGTATAAGGTCACACTTTGATCCCAAAGGGTCGATCCGGTTTGAAGGTTGGATTCCCTTAGTTCGAGTTCTCAGGTAATAGGTATTGATGGATATAGTCGTCATTACGACCATCATCACTTCGCTTTTTGTTGTAATCGGCGTGGCGGAGCCACTGGCTGCTCGGTTGCGCTTGCCTTTCAGCGTTATTCTCGCTGTCCTGGGGGTGGTGATCGGACTTGGCGCGACCTTTTTTCTCAACACTGACCTGACGGATGCGCTTAACCCTGGGGCGCAAGCGATCATTGATCTGCCGATCCGATCCAACGTATTCCTTTATGTTTTTCTACCAACGTTGCTCTTTCAGGCCACACTCGGAATGAACCTTCGCAGGATGCTGGATGACTGGATGCCCATCATGATGATGGCCGTTGTGGCAGTGATTGTGGCTACACTTTCTATTGGCTACGCGCTCAGTTGGGTAAGTACGTTGCCACTGGCCGCTTGCTTGTTGATTGGTGCTATTGTGTCGACGACTGATCCGTCGGCGGTTGTCAACATTTTTCGATCCATCTCCGCACCACGCAGGCTTTCGCGAATAATCGAGGGCGAAAGCCTTCTTAACGATGCTGCAGCGATTGCTCTTTTCGGGCTATTCATGAGCTTTGTCATGCTCGGAAGACCCGATCCCTTACTCAGTGAGGCCATGGGGCAATTTCCGCTGTTGATCTTGGGCGGAGTACTCACCGGTTGGCTCATGGCGCGCATGGCGGTTTGGCTGATGGCTTTCGTAGACCTTTGGGTAATGGCGCAGATTTCAGTTTCCGTTGCGCTACCGTATCTCTCCTATATCGTTGCTGAACAAAGTATCGGTGCTTCGGGCGTCATCGCTGTTGTGGCGGCAGGCCTTACTCTCAATCTGACAGGCCCCGGTCGATTGTCCCCGTTCGCTTGGACCAACCTGCAAGAAGTATGGGATCTTCTAGCCCATTGGGCAGGAGCGCTGATCTTCATTCTTGCCGCGTTGCTGATACCACGGTTGCTGGAAGGGGTTCGGCCTTCTGATTTCGTCTTGCTGGTCGTCGTGGTTCTTGCCGCAACACTCGCGCGAGCCGCGGTTTTGTACGGTTTGTTGCCCTTGCTCACGACAATCGGTCTGTCGCCAGCTGTGGAACGCCCCTATCGCACCGCGATGCTGTGGGGTGGGCTGCGGGGTGCTGTAACTCTTGCGCTGGCGCTGGCCGTCACAGAAAGCACGCATATCCCGCTCGAGACCAAGCGACTGGTCGGCATACTGGCCACAGGCTTTACGCTGTTTACACTGATTGTTCAGGGAACAACCTTGCGCTCGGTGATCACAAAACTGGGGCTCGACAAGCTCTCTCCGCTTGATACGGCACTGTCACGCCAAGTGATCGCGGTTGCCTTGCAATCGGTTCGCGAGGACATGTCCCGTACCGCAGAAAACTACGATTTGACCCACGATATCGTCAGAAACGAAGCCAAACAATTTAGCGAACGCCTCGACGAGGCTGTGAAGGCCGCCGAAGACAACGCGCAGATCCTTGATCGTGACCGGATCACGCTGGGCCTTATTGCGCTGGCCGGTGCAGAGCGGGATTCCGTGTTGGCCCGACTGCGAGAGCGCACCATGTCATCGGTTCTGAGTGAGAAGATCCTGTCCGACGCTGATCGGTTGATTGAAGGCGCACGAACCGGAGGTCGGATCGGCTATCAGCGCGCGGCAAATCGATCCGTCGTTTACGGCAGATCTTTTCGGATCGCCGTGTTTCTGCACAACCGGCTTCAAATCTCGTTCCCACTCACTCGCATTACAACGGATCGGTTTGAAAGATTGCTCATGCAACGCCTGATCCTGCGGGATCTCGATGGGTTCGTCCGTGGCCGCATACGCCGAATCCACGGCCGCCGGGTTGCGGAATTGCTTGATGATCTGTTGGCGCGTCGATCCGAGGCGGTTGAGACAGCGCTTGACGGCTTGCGGCTACAGTACCCCGGCTACGCCGAAAAGCTTGAGCGGCGGTTCATCCGGCGAACGGCACTGCGACTGGAAGAGCGTGAATACGCGGTCATGCGCGAGGACGGCCTGGTGGGCGAAGAGCTCTATTCGGTATTGATGCAGGAAGTTGCGACCCGACGCGCTTTGTCTGAAGGGCGTCCGGTTCTGGACATAGCCCTCAAAGGACGCGATCTGGTCCGGCAGTTCCCGCTGTTCTCTGATCTCGACAAAGCTTCATTGAGGAAACTCAGCAGAGCGCTGCGTACCCGTTATGCCAACGCGGGTGACACCATCATTGCCCAAGATGAATTCGCCCGGAGCGTATTCTTCATTGCTTCCGGGGCAGTCGAGGTGGAGCTCGGCAGACATACTTCGCGGTTGGGTCGTGGCGAAATGTTTGGGCAATTGGCCATGCTCTTAAAACGGCCCCGTCGCGTAAATGTTCGGGCGTTGGCACCTTCGACATTGCTTGAGCTCGACGAAGCGCGATTCCGGCGGCTACTCCGGCGAAGCGAAGCCATGCGGAATTCTGTCAAGATGAGCGCAACAAACCGCATGATTGACCCTGCGGTGTTGGACCTGGATCAGCGTGCAGGGCCTTCTGAACAAAGTTAATTGTCTTGAAAGATCATCCATTGGAAAGGAGTCGCGGAAACAACGGTGTTGTCTCATGTGCACCAGTCGGGTTCTGTTTTGTCGATGGTCTACTCCTATCAAAGGCTTGCTCACTCAAAAAACCGTCACTGCTATCAACATCCCGGACAATCGCCCCAGTTTCCTGACTCCAAATCTAAGAGCATCAGCCACAAAGTGCGACTTTATGAGAAGGATGGGTACGCGATCTGTGACAGGTTCGGCCCAATCCAGCCGTTCAAGAATATCCGACTCTGCACTACAGCATTCCCCGAAGAAGACATTGCCGGACTGCCCCGCACTTTGGGTGTTCTTGGTCGGTCCAGGTTTAATGTTAGAGTATCATCGGCCCTTGTCCCTAAAGCGGACCTGCATCCAAATCCCAATAGGGTGCGTCGTGCCCGATGCGTTCCACGACGAAATCCAAAAACGCGCGAACTTTCGCTGGCATGTGCTTTCGTTCAGGGAAGACTGCGTACAGCGCCTGTTCAGGCAGGCGATACTCGGGCAGCACCCTGACCAGACGGCCACTGGTCAAGTGGGCTCCGGCAATAAAGGTCGGCAGGCGGCCGATACCAAGACCGTCAAGCAGCACGGTGCACAGGGCTTCACTGTTGTTCACGCGCAGAACACCAGATGTCTGAACGCGCATGTCACCCGCGGGCCCGGCTAAGCGCCATTCCGAAGGGTCGCGCGAATAGGCGTAGTGAAGGCAGGAATGCGCCAGAAGATCCTCAGGTGTTTCTGGCGTTCCGGACTGCGCAAGATAGTCCGGCGCAGCGACAATCACGCTGTGGATCGGGGCGAGTTTGCGTGCGATCAGGGCCGAGTTCGGCAACGTTCCGGCGCGTAAGGCCACGTCGATGCCCCCTTCGACGAGATCGACAAATTTGTCATCCATCGTCAGGTCAATTCTGATCCCCGGATATTGCCTGAGGAATGCAGCAATCATAGGCGCAACATGCAGTTGTCCAAAGGACATGGGTGTACTGAGCCTTAGTAATCCAACCGGTTGCCCCTGCAACGCCGCAACTGCGTCTTCGGCGTCCTGCGCTGCGTCAAGCGCCTGCGCCGCGTGGGCCAGATAGATTTCGCCCGCCTCGGTAAGGGAAATGGACCGTGTCGACCGATGAAAGAGCTGCGTTCCCAGATGGGCCTCCAGCACGCCGATCCGCTTGCTGACCGCTGATTTTGTAAGACCCAGATGCCGGGCGGCGGCTGCGAAACCGCCATGGTCCGCCACGGCCACAAACACAGGGATAGCGCCAATTTCAGTCATGTTTTGCGATCCTTTGGGCGAATTATTCTCACCTATAAGTTTCAAATTCACACGATTATCATCAAATAGAAAGCCTAATAGGTATCTGCATGTCCTGTTAACGCCGGAGGCTGCCATGCCCAAGATGCTTATCAACGGAGTTCTGCGTGACAGACCGCTCGCCTCGGACGGTCGTTTTCACCGCCTGCAAAGCCCATTCACGAGCCACATCAGCGTGCAACCAGGCGCCCCGTTTCCGAACACGCCCGGCCGATACCACCTTTACCTGTCCAAAGCCTGCCCCTGGTGTCATGGCGTCGATCTGATTCTAACTTTGAAAGGCTTACGCAATGCGTTCAGCATCACATGGATGGACCCGGTCATGTCGGAAAACGGCTGGGTCATCGACCAGACGCTGTTCAACGATCAAAGCGGTGTAGAACGCACCCGCTTCCTTTACGAAGTCTATCAGCACGCCAAGCCGGATTACACGGGTCCGATCAGCGTGCCTGTGCTACTGGACACGGATACAGGCCGGATCGTCAGCACCGAATCGGCCGAGATCATGCGCATGCTTCAGACGGCGTTTCCCGATACCGCGGGACCCGATCTTCGCCCGTCCCATCTTTGCGACGAAATCGACCGGATCGCCGAACAAATTCAGTCACCGATCCGCGAAGGCGTCTATCGCGCCGGGTTTGCAACCAGCCAGATCGCGTATGGCGAGGCCGTAACGGCGCTCTTTGCCTGCCTCGACGCGATTGAAGAAACGCTTGGCCAACGCCGGTTCCTAGCCGGAGACGTGCTGACAGAGGTTGACCTGAAGCTGTTTCCGACACTTCTGCGGTTTGACCCGGTCTATGTGACCCACTTCAAGACCGACTACAAACGCATCAGCGACTATGTTGCCCTGTCCCGCTATCTGGCCGACATCATGCGGTTGCCGGGCGTGGCTGACACTGTGGACATGGCCCATATCCGTCAGCACTACTTCCTCAGCCATCGGCACATCAACCCCAGCGGAATTATCCCGATCGGCCCGGCTTCTCTGCGCTTAACCGATGTGCCGGAAATGGGGGCCGCGTGATGCCTGATATTGTCAGAAGATCCCCTGTATCCGCGCTGATCATGGCCATCGGTGTCCTGGTGGGGGTCAGTTTCACTTTGTCCAAATTCGTCTCGATGGCAGGAATATCAGCTCTGACCGCTTTGTTCTGGCAGGTTTTGCTGGCCAGCATCGCGCTGTTGGCGTTGTGTTTGCTGTCGCAGAAGCGCGTGGCGCTCAACGCGTGGCACATTCCCTATTATGTCGGCGCCGGAGTTTTCGGTGTCAGCGGCCCCGCTGTGATCGGGTTTCTGGTGCTGGAGCATGTGAGCCTTGGGTTCTATTCCGCCCTCGTCACGCTGTCACCGCTGTTTACCTTTGCGATAACGGCACTGATCGCGCGCAGGATGCTGCCGTTGCACCGCTTGGTTGGTATTCTGATCGGCCTTGCCGGGGTCAGCCTTGCCACCATGGGTGGGTTTGACCTGTCGGGAGTCGAGCCGGCGTGGATTGCCCTGTCGCTTTTGGGGCCCTTGTTTCTGGCCTACGGCAATGTCTTTCGCAGCTATGCCTACCCGCCCGGCGGCGATCCGTTGGGGCTGGCGACCGGAACGCTTCTGTCACAGCTGTTGCTGATTTCCGCCCTGATACTGGGACGCGGCACCACAATCAGCGACGTCTCGGTGCCCCCTGCCCTGCTTGGCGCAATCTTCGGCATCGGATCCATCACTGCGCTCAGCTATGCGCTGACCTTCGAAGTACAGCGGCGCACGGATGGCGTTGGGTTCGCCCAGGTCGGCTATTTTGCCACGCTTTCCGGCATCGCAATCGGGGCAATTGTCTTTCGGGAACCTCTTGGCCTTGGGCTGCTGGGGTCCCTCGCAATCCTGTTCCTTGGGCTAGCCGTCACCAACGGTCACCTGAAACTCCCGCCGGTCCTGCACCGACGGTCACAGGCCAACCAGACTTAGACCCACCGATAACTTTCAAACAGAAAAGGAAACCAAAACATGCAAATCACTGCCCCCACCACAGCGGCCCACGCGCCCCGGATCGCATCCCTTTACACCGCTGTTGACGCGCTGGACGAAGCCGGCGTTGTCGAGCATGTCACCGAAGACGTGCAGTTCCAGCTTGGCAATTTCGAACAGATTGACGGGCGCACAGCCGTGCAAGCCGCGAACGCAGGGTTCTTTGCCACGATCCAGGGTATGCAACATACCATCACCGGCATCTGGTCCAGCGGCGATACTGCGTTCTGCGACGGCACCGTTCACTATACGCGCAAGGACCAAAGCACGCACGACGTGCGCTTTGCTGCACGGTTCAACTTTCGCGAGGACAGGATCGCGGATTACCGGGTGTATGTGGATATCTCCGGTCTTTGATGCCTTTGGCCAGGGCTGCGCGCGTTGCCTGCCGCTCTGGCCGACACGGGCAGAAACGGCCATAATTGCGATCCAGCTTCGGAAGAGGGTTCGATGACCGATCGCAGCATTCTGGAACAGCTCATGACGATGTCCGACGACGTCTGGGACCGGCACACCAACCCGTGGAGCGGCTGGAGCCGCCTGAGCATCCCGCCCCTGTTCGTTCTGGCCGTCTGGAGCCGGGTTTGGCTGGGCTGGTGGTGCCTTGTTCCGGTCGTTGTTGTTGTATTCTGGACATGGTGGAACCCCCGCGCCTTCCGCAAAACGGGCAATCCGGAAAACTGGATGTCCAAAGGTGTACTTGGGGAACGGATCTGGCTTGCGCGCGCGAAATCGCCGATCCCTGCAAGGCACCGCCGGATGCCTCTTATTCTGGCCGCAGTCAGCGCGGTCGGAATCGGCCCCTTGGTCTGGGGGCTTTGGCAGCTTCAATTCTGGCCGACGCTTCTGGGGTTGCTGCTGGTTATGGGTGGGAAGCTGTGGTTTCTGGACCGCATGGTCTGGCTGTTTGAAGACACTCGGGCAGCAAGCACCTGGCAAGGAAAATAGCGGCGCTGTGAAAACGGAAAGCAGGAGCATCAGATGCCCCTGCCATTCCGGGTCTGCCAGGACACGCTTAAGCTTGTGGACCCCCATGCGCCGAGGGCCGCTGCGACAGCCCCAAAGACATCAGGGACACACCGGCGAAAATCAGGTTCAGGCCGGCAAGAACCCCCAGCAGAACAAGGGACGAGCCATTGACGATACTGGTCAGGATCAGGCCGCCAAGCAGGATGGCCATCGCGCCGGACGCAATCATCAGCGCCATGGGCCGCTCCTGACGCGACCGAATGGCAATTACGATCCGCAACACACCTTCGGCCAGAAAAACCGCGCCAAGCGCAAGGGTCAGTGCCAGAACGCCGCCGAACGGATCAAGCAACAGAACAAGCCCCGCAAGCGCGTTCAGAACACCGATGGCCAACAGCCAGAAGAACCCTTTCCACGCCTTTTCCGCAAATGCCTGAATCGCTGTGACGATGCCTCCGCCCAGCAGGGCCACGCCGACAAAGGCTTCGACAGCGAGCGTGGACATCAGCGGGAAGGCTACGGCGCACAGCCCTACACAGAGCATGGCGACGCCGAGCACAATCAGCCAGACCGGTCGAGGCTGCCAACCGGCGACCTCTTCCATGAGCGCGGGTTTCGGCACGGTTTCATTAACTGAATCAGTCATGTCGACCTCCAGGATCAGGGTCAGGCGACCGACTTGTCGAGATGATCGCGATAGGCGGCAACGGCGGCGTGCAAGGCTTCCCAATGGTTCTTCGCCTGATCATGCGCGTCCGTCACAGCGTCTTCGCCTTCTTTCTGGATGCGATCGGCAAGGTCAGTGACCTTGTCTTTTGCTTCCTGCAGATCGGATTGCAGCTTTGTCACCTGCTCCTGGGTCCACTTGTCGGTCGCGTCGCCCGCGTCCTTGACCTTCTGTTCGAACGATTTCAGCTCGTCCTCGACACGGGTATAGTCGTCTTTGGCTTTCTGTACGAATTCGGAAAATGTTGTCATGGTTCAGTCCTTTCATGGGTCATATGTTTGCTGGGCTCTTTTGAGCGCCATGGCCCAGACCCTCGCAGATCCACGGCCCGCATCCGAGTGAGTCACGGTTAAACCGTCGCGCTGTCTTGTGGCGCTGCTCGTCATCGGACAAAGTTGAGCGACGGAGGGAAACATGCTTGCCGAAGTAAGCTCTGCCATCGATCCAAGCGCTATTCAGGAACAGTTGAAGCGCGTCCTCGTCAGTCCGCATTTCGCGGATACCACGCGCCTGAACCGCTTTCTGTCGCATATTGTCGGCGAAGCGCTAGCGGGTCGGTCCGAGACGCTGAAAGGCTATGCAATCGGCATTGACGTTTTCGACAAGCCCGAGGATTTCGACCCCACCATCGACACGATCGTTCGGGTTCAGGCCAATAAAATGCGCAGCCGGCTGGATCTCTATTACGCTCAGGAAGGGCGCGAGGACCCGGTTCGAATACATATTCCCAAGGGGTCCTACGCCCCGGTTTTTGAGATCGCGTTTGACCCCGAACGCCGGACCGATGCCGAAACGCCCCCGGCGGCAACCGGACGGGTCGCGGTGGCCGTGATGCCCTTTGACAACTTGAGCGGAGACCCGTCGCAGGAATATCTGGCCGATGGGTTTACCGAGGAAATCATCTCGGCCATCGCCCGGTTTCGCGAGGTGAGCGTGCTGTCCCGGCACGTCACCTTTCGCTTTCGCGGCCGCGGCCGCGATCCGCGCGCGGTCGGAAGCGAACTCGACGTCCAATATCTGGTCGAAGGCAGCGTGCGACATTGGGACAACAAGCTGCGCGTCACCGCCCAGCTTATTGACGCGGAAACCGGCCAACAGGTTTCTGCGGACACTTATGACCGCGACCTGAGCGCGGACAGCCTATTTGAAATTCAGGACGATATCGCCGCCCGGATCGCCACGGAAATCGCGGAACCCCACGGAGTGATCCATCGAACAGGTGCAGTGCAGCGCAGGGCACAGACGCACACGCTGGATGCCTATCAGTGCAGGTTGCTGGCCACCGAATACTGGCGTGAACCCACGGTTAAAAAACACAAGAAGGTCCGCGACCTGCTGGAGCGCGCCGTTGAGATTGATCCCGAATATGCCGGCGCCTGGGGGATGCTCGCGATTGTCTACGGCGACGAACTGCGCGGCGGGTTCAATTTTCGCAAGTCCCCCCCGCCCTTTGATCGCGCGCTGGAGGCCGCACAGCGGTCGGTCGCTCTGGATCCGCTGAACGCAACCGGCCAGCACGCGTTGTTTTTGACCCATTTTCATCGTGGAGAGTTCGAAAGCTTTGAAGAAGCGGCCGCTAAAGCATTGCGGGCCAATCCGAATTATCCAGACATGTTGGCCGATCTGGCGGCCTGCTTTGCGTTGCGCGGCGATCTTGAACAGGCCGCGAGACTGAGCGCCCGCGCGATCGAGCTGAGCCCCAACCCGCCCGGCTGGTACCACGCAAGCACGTTCCTGATCTGTTTCATGAAAGATGACTACAGCGGCGCGCGTTCAGCGGCGCGCAAAGTCGGTGGTGGCATGTGGAATGGTTCTGAAGTGCTTGAGCTTATGTGCATCCCTTACACGGAACCGGACGCCGACCTGGATTCAACCCTGTTGGCCCTGAAGACCAACATTCCCGATGTTGACCGTTTTATCCAGACGCTCTACGCGATCTGGCATGTGCCATCTGACATCTCACAGAAAATGACTGAGGCGCTGCGCGCAACCGGGGCGCTGGACTGAGGTCCGGCCGTCAGGAATTTAACGGTGACTCACTCTGCCCGTTCGACCACTGTGCGTAGGCTGGTCCTGACATCGCAAACAGACCCGGAACCAACCAATGCTAACTCTGCCTCAGCGCCTTGATCTGATGAAACTTGCGACGGATATCGCAAAAACCAAGGCCAGCTGGTCCGAAGAAAAGCCGACCAAACTGGAAGAGGAAATCCTATCCATTTATGAGAGGCTCAGGCCAAGTGTCGAAAGCGGCAGCGCCTTTGAGAACACCAGCATGTCTGATGTGAAAACCGCCGTTGACGTCGCCTCGACCATCGACGGATTTCTGGAATAGCCGGTCCTTGTTTTCAAGGCCAAACAATGCCGTTTCGCATCAGGATGTTGCGTGCTCACAATTCTAACAACTATCAAGTGCAATCGCCCCGACCCGAACCTCAAGTATGGTTCTCGCACACTTCGCTAGCAGCGCGCTTTCCTGCCTTCGCTGCGATTGTGAAAACTGGCGCTAAATGTATTATCTCTAACGGGGCAAAGTGGAATTGGGTTACACTTGTACTAAAGTCAGATTTGAGATTTTTGACCCACTTGAGGATGCCGTTATAGACAATAGACTGCGAACCTTGCGACCGAGCATCAATTCTGGACGACACAGCACAATGCCCCAGTTGCATCGCATACCAGACCCTTCTCAAAAGTATTTTTATTTTTCTGATGACGAGCAAGCACGGAACCTGAGCCTGAGTTGATCTTGCTGAGCGCGTTTTCGAGAAAGTCGACGCGAACACCCGGCGCCCACGCCACGTTGTTGTTGGGAACTGCAGGTTCCGCTGCACATATCGCCAACACTTCGTCTTTTAGACTAATTGGTCTCTGTGACGAAGGTACGTTTCTAGCAGGTGAGAGATTCCATCCGAACATTTGGTGGTAGAAGTTGTCCGGGAATGCGCCGCCGCGAGATAGGTAGTGTTCGTGCGTAAACTGGCGAGCGGGGACAGGATAGTCGTGACGCAAAACTGATATACCGAAGAATGCGCCAAGCGGATCACGTAAGAGGCAGTTCCGGCCAACCCCCGGAACTTCAAAGGGAGGTTTCACTACTGATCCTTCAAGCTTGACGGCGAGTTTGGCGGCCTGATCTACATCTTCGACTTCAACATAAGGAATCCACCCTTCAAAGAGCACCTGATTTTGAGAAACGACCCCGGCCCCTGCCTCTCCATCGAGAGTTGCGAGGACAAAATCTCGATGGCCGCCGCCCCATGCGAAATCTGTGGCGTGTTCGACAATATAGCTCCAACCTGCCACGCTTTCGTAAAATGACCTGGAAGCTTCCACATCAGGCGTGAAAAGATCGTGCCAGACAACTCGGCCAACTTTTTCTTTTGTCACCGCGACTTCATCCAAACTGTTTCCGTTCGCCATAACTCTCGTTTGCGGTCCAAATATTGATGCAGATCAATTTGCGCGGTTCTGGTCCGTGAAGTCACTCAATTCAGTGGCTCCGTTGGCGGTCAGCCATTCTGCAAATTTACCCATAGCATCCGTTGCGGGGCGATCCGAAGGCTAGGCGAATCAGTATTTACCAGCGTTAACGGCTTCACTGAAGGGTTGTATCAGGCGACCGTGTTCGGTGTAGCGTTCGAACAAGGGCACAGATAACAAGGCCGCCCCAGTATCAAAGGTGGCCAACTCGGCAAGGGTCACTGATCTGTCCAGAATTGGTCGCTTTACACGCGGGCAAATCGTTCCAACTGCTTCGAACCAACCTGGCCATCCGGCACCACGAATTACGACGGTACCGCGTCGGCTGCATATTGAGACAGGAATTCCTCTGAGGGTGGGATCTGAGTGATAACATCAATCAGTACCCCGTTTGGATCGCGATATATCGCATGGCGTTGGCCAAACGGCTCGCTCACAAGTGACTTTGCCACCGGAACTCCTTCCGACCGAAGTCGTTCATCCACTTTGTCGACATCCTCGACTTCAAAATTAAGGATCATGCCCGTAGACGCACCGCGGGAAATCTCCGGGATCGTCTCGTGGTCCGACTGGACGATCGCGAGGTTGACCGACGAATCCACTTCACTTTGTAGATGCACATACCAATCCGCCTCGAATGCCGAGCGGAAGCCAAAGTGACGTTTGTAGAACTCTGCCGTCTCAGAAACCGTTTCAGACTGAATGACCGGATAATATTGAGTGACACGCATTTTCGATCTCCCTAACTTACATGCATTTTGTATGTATCATAGATTTGCAAATACATGCAAGATGTATGTAAGGTGCTTGTAGTGATATTCGGAGCCGCTAGATTTGCCCACAGAAAAACCCGCCCGACGCAGCCAGGCAGACCGACGCGCCGAAACGCGTGCCAAACTCGTAGAAGCTGCCCGAGAACTGTTTGTGAATTCGGGATTTGCCGATACTGCAACCCCAGACATCGTGCGTAGGGCCAGCGTAACCCGCGGCGCGCTGTATCATCATTTCAAGGACAAGGCTGACCTTTTCCGCGCCGTCGCAGAAGAGGAGGCCAAAGCAATCTCACACCATATTGACCAGGAAACGCGCAATGTGGCCGATCCCGAACGGGCCATGGTGACAGGATCGAATGCCTTTTTTGATGCGATGTTGGTTCCAGGTCGGGTGCGCCTCCTGATGGAAGAGGCCCCAGCGGTATTAGGGCACAGCACCGCTGTCGCGTTGACCCGGGCCAATGGAACAGAGGAACTTCGTGAAGGGCTTTCGCGGGCTCTTCCTAAGCATTCACCAAAACAGATCGATGCTTTGACTAATTTGTTGTCGGCCGCGTTTGATCGCGCCGCTCTTGAGATCGCCTATGGGGGCGATCCGGAGGTCTACAAGGAGGTTATGAACCATTTGATTGGTGAAGTACTCAAGGGCAACTAGCAGACCTCGGAAGCCCCGCAGTATGGGTCCCTACCCTTTCTTCCGTGAGTTACTCGGCCCAGAGCCGACATCCAACCCGCCATATTGATGCTGCGGTTGCAGCCCGCATTGCAGACTTTCGCGGCGTCTATGCGGCGGTACCGAACGCAATCGATTAAACCGTAAGACATTGGTGCTGGAGTAAGACTAACCATAAACACCCATCTAGGACGCGCAGAATCTCGTGTCGATCTTACCGGAGTTGATCCGTTTGACAGGCCCAACATTCCATTGATTATAAGCGCATGACCAAAGCTCAACGACCACCAAAGCCAAAACCCAATCCTTACACCCCGGAGCCGAACCGCTATGAGCGAATGGTTTATCGGCGATGTGGGCGGTCGGGTGTGAAGCTTCCTGTTGTCAGCTTGGGCCTGTGGCATAATTTCGGTGCGGACTCGACGCACGAAAACAAGCGAGCAATGTGTCGGACCGCATTCGACCATGGGATCACTCATTTTGATCTGGCGAACAACTACGGTCCACCACCCGGATCGGCAGAAGAGGCATTTGGCGAAATCCTAAGAACTGATTTCGCGGGCTACAGGGATGAATTGATCATTTCCTCCAAAGCAGGCTACGACATGTGGCCGGGACCCTACGGAGAATGGGGGTCGCGCAAGTACATGATCGCGTCCTGTGACCAATCACTCGCGCGCATGGGGCTTGATTACGTCGACATCTTTTATTCCCACCGCTTTGACCCCGACACGCCGCTCGAAGAGACGATGGGCGCGTTGGATCATATCGTACGGTCGGGTCGCGCGCTCTACGCAGGTATCTCGAGCTACAACTCCCAACGCACACGCGAGGCGGTGAAGATTCTCAACGACCTTGGCACACCTTGCCTGATTCACCAGCCTTCTTACAATCTGCTCAACCGTTGGGTGGAGCGGGACGGTTTGCTCGATACCCTGAACGATCTTGGGGTAGGATCGATTGCGTTCACGCCGCTGGCACAAGGCATTCTAACGTCAAAGTACCTGCGCGATATTCCGGATGGCAGCCGTGCTACACAAGGGAAGTCGCTACTTGATGGCATGATCAACGAGCGATCTCTGGCAAGTGTGCGTGCTCTGAACGACATGGCTGAGGCACGCGGGCAAACTCTGGCGCAAATGGCCCTGGCCTGGGTGTTAAGAGGCGGACGCGTAACGACCGCGCTTATTGGTGCGTCCCGGCCGGGTCAGATCGTAGATTGCGCAGGCGTAGTCGATAACCTCGCCTTCAGTGATGAAGAGTTGGCAAGGATCGATGCAATCAGTTCGGAAGAAGATATCAATTTGTGGGCTCGGTCGTCAGAAACAGAATGACCAATCTTATAATTGCTAAAACCCGAGAGCATTTGGAACTTGAGGCCATTGGCGGCTGCAGCTTCTGCAGCTCGGATAAATAACTATCAAGACTAACCGGCCCGAAGCGGACTCTCAGCACCTCGGTCGGATGCTGCGGTCGCTACCCACTTTTCAGACATTCGCTGCGACTGCAAACCTGTCCTTGGAAGTATGCCCTTGAGGATCGTTGGATGCGCTCACCACAAGAAGGTCGGCTTGTATACTCATGTGACAAACCGTATCGTGATTTGGCTAATCGTCGAGCGACATTGAGCGAGCAACAGAACCGTGTTGATACGGATAGGAACTAAGGGGCAAAGAACCCGCATTGGACGCGAATCTTCGATATGTAAGCCTATTCAGCGGATGCGGCGGCCTTGATTGGGGCTTCGAAGCCGCAGGGTTTTGGAGTAGCCCCCTGAAAGTGGTCCACCAACTGGGATAGGTTATCCCTCAAATTGGAGGATCAGCGATGGCTGGGAAACGAGAGAAGCCCGAAGAGATTGTCTCGAAGCTTCGGCAGGTTGAAGTTCTGCAAGGACAAGGCGCGACGATCGCCGAGGCGGTTCGCCAGATCGGTGTGACGCAGCAGACGTTCTATCGATGGCGAAAGCTTTACGGCGGGATGGGGCGGTCTCAGCTTGCCCGGCTGAAAGAGCTGGAGAAAGAGAACCAGCGTCTGCGTCGAGCGGTGTCCGATCTGACGCTGGACAAGCTCATTCTCGCTGAAGCTGCGAAGGGAAACTTCTGAGCCCTTCGCGTCGCCGGCAATGCATCGATCATGTGCGTCGGGAGCTTGGCGTTTCAGAGCGCCGCGCCTGCCGCACGCTGGGACAGCACCGCTCCACACAGCGTAAGGTTCCACAAGGTCGCGCCGATGAAGAGCGCCTGACGGACGACATCATCGAGTTGGCCGACAAGTATGGGCGCTACGGCTATCGGATGGTGACGGGACTGCTGAACAATGCGGGCTGGCACGTGAACCACAAGCGGGTCGAGCGCATCTGGCGACGTGAAGGGCTGAAGGTTCCGCAAAAGCAGAAGAAAAAGGGCCGGCTGTGGCTGAACGATGGATCGTGTGTGCGCCTGCGGCCCGAACGGCCCAACCATGTCTGGTCCTATGACTTCGTCCAGGATCGCACCCATGACGGTCGGGTCTACCGCACGCTCAACATCATCGACGAATACACCAGGGAGGCTCTGATGATCCGCGTCGATCGCAAGTTCAACTCAACGGATGTGGTGGATGCGCTGACCGATCTGTTCATCCTGCGCGGCCCGCCGGAATACATCCGATCCGATAATGGCCCTGAGTTCATTGCCCGGAAGGTACGGGATTGGATTGCCGCTGTTGGCGCGAAGACGGCTTACATCGAGCCGGGATCGCCCTGGGAGAACGGATACTGCGAAAGCTTCAACGCCAGGTTCCGCGATGAACTGTTGAACGGCGAGCTATTCTACAGCTTACGGGAAGCGCAAATCCTGATCGAGCAATGGCGCGCTCACTACAACACCGTCAGACCCCACAGCGCTCTGGGATACCGCCCACCCGCGCCAGAAAGCGTCGTCCCGATGGACCAGAGGCCCACGATGCACTAACAATCAAACCGGACCACCTGTTCGGGGCACGCCAGCTCCTGGCGGGAAGAGGGGTTACAGCTTCCGCAGCGCCACAAGAAGCGCAAGCGGCTCTACCACAAGGACAGCTCGATCATCCGATTGAGGTCAACGCATCCGAACCACGTCTGGGCCATCGACTTCGTCCACGACAAGCTCAGCAATGGGCGCAGTTACAAGATGCTGACGGTTCTCGATGAGTTCACGCGGCAGGCCTTGGCTGTCGTGGTCCGCACCAAGATGGGTGCCGACGATGTTCTCGAAGCACTCTATCCACTCCTGCTGCACCACGGTTCCCCAGAGTATATCCGATCCGATAATGGCCCCGAGTTCGCAGCAAAGGCGATGCAGGGCTGGCTTCGACGCGTTGGCATCAAGCCGATCCGCATTTGCCCGGGATCGCCCTGGGAGAACGGATACAACGAGCGGTTCAATGGAACATTGCGGCGAGAGGTTCTCAATGCGGAATGGTTCATGACGACCAAGCAAGCTCAGATCGTCATCAATCACTGGCTCAAGCAGTACAATCACACCAGGCCGCATCAGGCACTCAACATGCGCCCACCCGTTCCTGAAACCCTATTAGAGAAACCCCAGATCAGTGGCCCAGACACAGGGGGCTAGACAGTTTGGTGACGGACGTAGTGCCAGTTCATTCCGGCGCCAATTCAACCTTCAATCCATCCAAAGTTTCATCGAATTCGATCTGGCAGGACAGGCGCGAGGTTTCGGTGACCGCGTCCGCGAGATCCAGCAAATCCACCTCCATATCATCCTGTGGGTCCAGGCGAGCGATCCAGCCGGGCGCGACATAGACATGACAGGTCGCGCATGCGCAGGAGCCGCCGCAGGCCGCCTCGATGGGAAGGCCGGCATCACGGATGATTTCCATGATCTTCAGACCTGGCCGGGCTTCTAGCGTATGCTCTGACCCGTCTCTATCCTTCACATGGATCACGGACATTTACTCCTCCTGGGTGGCTTCTGCATCTCTTGGCCGCGCGCATCGAAATATCTTGGCAAAATCACGGGCGATATCGCCGACATGGGTGGGGTGCGACAACGTTTGTTCCGCCGCTTCAGTAAGCGACTTGTCAATCCGTGTACCTCCATAGTGGTCAAGTAGGGATTTCATGAAACTTGCTGTGAATTCCGGATGATACTGGACCGACAAGGCAGGAAACGCGTAGGCGATGCGACCAATCCGGCAGCGCGGGCTTCCAGTGACGTGACGCACGCCGGTGGGTATTGACTGCACCTGGTCCTGATGAATCGCAAAAGCCGCGAGGTTGTCGTAGGTGTCAGCCCCTAACACCCATCCGTCGCCTGATTTCTCGACTTGGGCGCCATAGGCGTGCGCCATGATCTGATGGCCGAAACAAACGCCTCCAACCGGAATGTGCCTGTCCCTGAGGTGTCGAAGAAACCCGGCCAAGGGCGTCATCCATGACAGATCATCATACACTCCGTGGCGGCAGCCGGTAATCATGTAACCATCGAAGCTGTCGGCGTTTGGCAGATTGTCGCCACTATGAACCGCGAACCTGTCCCATGTCGCTTCGGGCAGGGCTGGGAATAGCCACGTCTCGAACATGTCGGCAAAATCGCCGTGTTCCTTCTTCATCTCGTCGGCAGGGACATCGGTTTCGAGAATGCAGATGCGCATCGCTACGCAATCCCCTTGCTCGTGTTGTCGCGCACGGTGAAGACAACCGAGATGATGATCAGGATCAGCGACATGAGTACGATGATCGTGCCGACCGCGTTGATTTCCGGCGTCACCCCGCGCCGCATGGTCGAATAGATATACATCGGAAGCGTGTTGTCTCGGCCAGTCAGGAAGAACGTGACCGGAATCTCGTCGAAGGACAGGACGAAGGACAAAAGTCCGGCACCAATGAGCGCGGTACGAATGTTCGGCAGTGTAACATGGATGAATGTCTGCAGCGGGTTTGCACCCAGATCCGATGACGCTTCCGACAGAGATTTGGGCAGCCGTTGAAGTCGGGCAAAAACCTGTGTCACCACGACCGCGAGAAGCGCGGTGGCATGGCCAAGGATGACGGTTTCGAGACTGAGGTTGAAGCCGAACATCTTGAACATGTTGAGCATTGAGATGCCCGTCACGATCCCCGGCAGCGCGATAGGTAACAGTAGAAGCCGCCGGAAAATCGTCTTGCCGGGGAAGCTGAACCGGTGGAGTGCCAGCGCGGCGGGTACGCCCACAAGCAGCGTCAAGCAGGTTGAACAGGTGGCAACGTAGAAACTGTTGCCGATGGCTGTGAGCAGCTGCTCGTTCTGGAACAGTTGCTCGTACCAGTGCGTGGTGAATCCGGTCAGCGGCCAGGTCAGCGTCCGGTTGTCATTGAAACTGTAGATGATGAGAATCCAGATCGGCAGGTAGAGAAACGCCATGACCAGCGAAACGATCAGGACAAATCCGCTGTCAGCGGCGAGTCGGCCACGCCTGGCGGGTGCAGTGGCAACAAGAGTGGTGGAAGCGGCGCTCATAGTTCGACCTTTCCGGACTGTTCAAACCGGTCGGAAAGCGAAATGATTGTCAGCACAATGATCAGCATCACCACGGCCAGTGCCGAACCCAGAGGCCAGTTCAGCGCCGCCCCGAACTGCGAGACCATCACGTTCGCCACCATCTGGCCATCCGGGCCGCCCACCAGAAACGGCGCGATGAAATCTCCGAAGCTGAGGCAGAACGTCATGGTAAATCCGGCCACCACACCGGGCATCGAGAGCGGCAGTGTGATCTTCCAGAACGTCGCGAAGGCGCCCATGCCCAGATCTGCCGACGCCTCACCAAGATTGCCGGGGATCTTCTCAAGCGCGGTATAGATGGGCATGACCATGAAGGGGATGAAGATGTAGGTCAGCGTTAGCACCATCGCGAACTGGTTGTACAGGAAGATCCCGGACGGCTCATCAATGATCCCGATGTTCATCAGAAAGGAATTCAGGATACCCTCGGTTCCCAGAATGGTTTTCCAAACATAGGCGCGCAGCAGGTAAGAGACCCACAAGGGGGCGATCACACCCATAAACAGGAACACGCGGATAGTGTGGTTCTTAAGTCGGAAAACCAGGAAATAGGCGAAGGGATAGGCCAAAGCCAACGATGCAACCGACACCAGCGCCGCGATCTTGAGCGTACGCAAGAGCACCTGCACGTATTGCGGGTCGGTCAAAAGCGTCCAGTAATTGCCGAACTGGAAGGCAGGAACGAACAGCGGGTATTTCTTGATCCAGAAGCTGTAGGTCAGCAGCACGCCGTAGGGCACCAGCATGAACAGCACGATCCATAGAATCGGGATGCCCAGGACCAGCTTGGCGGAATGACGCGAAAGGAAAGTGCCCCCCATCATTCAATCCTCGGCGTCAAAGAGAAGTACATTTTCGGGCTCGACTCCGATCCGGACCTCGCTGCCAATCGCGGGCGCGTCTGCCCTTGCCATTCCAAACGGCAGCATCGCGTCCACGTAAAATTCGGTTCCATCGGGCAGTATAACGGCAGTGCGCAGGCTGGTGCCGTGGTAGATGTGTTCGCTGACCGTGCCGGCCAAAATATTGCCCGGAGCCGCCGACCCGTTGAGGAAGCGCGCCTTTTCCGGGCGCACACCGACGCGCACGCGATCGCCCTGTGGCACCCTGTCAAACTGGGTTGTCAGAATCTGGCCGGCCACATCCAACCGGGTTTCATGTGCGCTGCGTTGAGTTATACGGGCCGGCAGAAAATTGGTTGTGCCGATGAAGTTCGCCACATAGGGCGTCAACGGATGCTCATAAAGCTCTTCGGGCGTGCCGTCCTGGGCGATGCGCCCGCTTTCCATCACGATGACGCGGTCGGACATGACCAGCGCCTCGGTCTGGTCGTGAGTGACCATGATGAAGGTAATCCCCAGCTTGTCATGCATGTGCTTGAGTTCGACCTGCATTTGCTCACGCAACTTGGCGTCCAGCGCCGATAGAGGTTCGTCCAGCAGAAGAACCTTGGGCTCGCGCACGATGGCGCGGGCCAGCGCTACGCGCTGTTTCTGGCCGCCCGACATCTGGTGCGGCTGCTGGTCAATCTTGTCGACCAAACCGACAAGTTCCAGCGCGTCTTCCGCTTTGCGCCGGGCTTCGTTCTTGCCGATGCCCTTCATCTTCAACCCGTAGGCGATGTTCTGCCCAACCGTCATATGCGGAAAGAGCGCATAATCCTGGAACATCATATTCACGTCGCGCTTTTGCGGTGGCAGGTGAGTCACGTCCTGCCCGGAAAGTGTGATCGTGCCCGTGGTCGGCATCTCGAACCCGCCGATCATCCGCAACAAGGTGGACTTGCCGCAGCCCGATGGGCCTAGAAGCGTCAGGAACTCTCCGTCCGCCACGTTGAGGTCCACGTGCTCGACCCCGATGACAGAGCCATAGTGTTTGCTGATTTTCGAAAGCTCGATGATTGCGGGCATGGTTGTTCAAGCCTGTGATTTGAACGGCGGGGCAAGTCCACACAAGCCCCGCCGCACGTTTCCTTGTTACTGGGCTTTTACCGAGTTCCACGTATTGGTGTAGGTCTCGAGGCGTTCGCCAAGCGGCTGCCAAAGCAGCAGGCTATCGAGATAGTCCGGATCGGCTTGGTGCAGCGCTTCGAATTGCTCAGGCGGCATGCAGGCCTTGGCCGCGACCGGGTTGGCGACGGAATAGCCGTTCACATTGGCAACGCCGCACTGGCCCAACTCGCTCAGTTGCATGTTGATGAACTTGTAGGCGCATTCGGTGTTGGGTGTGCCCTTGACGACCATCCAGCTGTCCATCCATCCTTCAGCGCCTTCCTCGGGGATGAACTCGGTCACCTCGATGCCCTGCTCCGCCAGAAGCGCCGACTGGTAGCCGCCCCAGGTATTCGAGATCACCACCTCGCCGCCCGCGTAGAGATCGACCAGTTCGCCCGCCGTCGCCCAGTATTTGCGCACCAGCGGTTTCTGTTCGACAAGCTTGGCCTGCGCGGCGGCCAGTTCGTCGTCGCTGAGGTCATAGATGTTCATGTTACCATTCAGTCGCGCGGCGACATAAAGCGCCGATTTATCATCCCATAGCGAGATCTTGCCTGACAGGTCGTCGCTCCACAGTGCCTTGAGGGAGGTGGGCGGCGTGTCGAAGGCATCGTTGCGATACATGAACGGGATAGACCCCCACGTATAGGGCACGCCGTAATATTCGCCGCCCTCCTGGATGCCGTCCTGATCCAGGAATTTCTGGTAGATGTCGCCCCAGGCGTCGACTTTCGACGTGTCAATCGGTTCCACGAAACCCGCGTCGATCATCAATTGAGTTGTGTCTATCGACGGCGTGATCAGGTCGTAGACCCCGCCGCCCGCCGCCAGTTTCGGCGCGAAATCGTCGTTCGAGCCGACATAGGTCGCGTTTACCTTGCACCCTGAGGCCTCTTCGAACGGCTTGATGAAACTGTCGTCAGCATAGCCTTCCCATGTCAGGACGTTGAGCTCTTGTGCAGAGGCCGCGCCGCCAGCCAGAACCAGCGCGGCAACGCTGGTGGTCAGTGTCAGGTTCTTCATGTTTCCAACTCCCTGTTGGTTCTTTTGATTTTCGCCGGTGCTTCGGGTTTTCCGGTTTTGTACGACGCGGCACCGGTCTCCGCGCCTCGTGTCATTGCGGATCAGGGGACGCAGTGCAGATAGCGCTCCACATCCCAGTTAGTGACCTCGCGCAGGAATCGGGTCCATTCGTCCTGCTTGTACTCTTGGTAAAGGTCATAAAGTTTGCCCGGCATAGCCGAACGAATGACCTCGTCCTTCTCAAGCGCCTCCAACGCGTCGCGAAGGTTAAGCGGGATCAAGTTCACTTCTTCTTCACCGCTCATCCATATTTCGGTCACGTTGCGAGCCTCTGGTTTGCCCGGATCGATCTTGTTGGTGATGCCGTCATCCAGCGCCTTGATAAGTGCGCCGCAGAAGAGGTGAGGGTTGACCATGGAATCCACAGCACGAAATTCGAACCGGTCGGGAGATGAAATCCGGACAGCACAGGAACGGTTTTGCAGCCCCCAGTTCGCCCCGATCGGAGCCCAAAGCCCGAAATCATTGAACCGACGATAGGAATTGACGGTTGATGCACCAATTGCGGTCAAAGCGTTGATATGTTTCAAGGAACCGCCGAGCGCATGATGGCCTAACTCGGACGGTAGCCAATCCCCTTCGGTGCTTTCGAATTCGTTGGTCCCGCCGACCGAATATTCCCAGTTTTCCTCCATACCGGGTAGGTCGTCCTTGGTCAGTTGCTGCACCTCGCGCTGCCCCCCGGTCCATAGCGAGCAATTGTGATGACAGCCATTGGCAGCGTAACCCATATAGGGTTTGGCCATGAAACAGGCGATCAATCCGCGCTGGCGTGCGACTTCGGCGCAGATCTGGCGATAGGTCGTCATCCGATCGCAGGTCTGCAGCGCGTCGTCGAACTGGTAGTTCAGTTCGACCTGGCCGGGGCTGTCCTCGCAATCGCCCTGGATCATGTCCAGCCCCATGGCGAGCGCGTAATCCGAGACCTGTTTCCAGACCTCGCGAACCTCCTCGAACTGTCCGATATGATAGGCGAAAGGTTGTGTCATGCCCTCGAAAGGCTGCACTTCGCCCTCCTTCGGCTTGAGCCACAGCATTTCCGGTTCCAGTCCGACTTTCAGGTACAGGCCGTTGTGCTTTTCACGGAACTCGCGATCGAACCGCTTGAGGTTTCCACGCGTGTCGTACTCGTAGTATTCCCCAGGTTTTTCAGGGTCTTCGATGCCGTAGAAAAGCGTGCAAAAGACGCGCGCAATCCGCTTGTCCCAAGGCAATTGCACAAAGGTCTCAGGATCCGGCAGGGCGATGCATTCCATCGCATTCGCGTCAAACCCGATCAACTCGCCCTGAAAGTTCGGAGTAACGTTTGACACACCACCCATCCAGGTCTGCACGCCCTTGCGGGCCTGCGTTTCCCAGTGCCGGGCCGGTGCGGCCTTGCCCATCACCCGCCCGGTGATCGAAATATATTGGTAGTAGATATAATCCACCCCGAGCGCATCGATCTTCTGGCGGACGCGCTTTACCAGCTCGTCTCGTCCCTCTGCGTCACGTTCGCGGTGATAGTCTGAATCCGTTGGTATCATTCCGTTCGTTCCCCGTCGGTTCTTTTGTTTATGCTTCCAGGTATCGGCGCCGCTCATCGGCACTGACGGCCGTGCGCAGGCTTGCATCCTCGGCAAGGCAGGCGGCTGTGAAGTTCTGCACGAACCGATCACCGAACAATCTTGCTGCGGCATCGCTTTGCGCCATTCTGTGCGCCGCCTCGTAAAGATCGCGCGGGAACCGCTGTGCGCCTTCGGGCACATCATCAGGTCCCGCGGCCTGCGCCGCAGGGGGCGCGCTCAACCCCCGCTCAACCCCGTCAAGCCCCGCGCCCAACATCAGCGCCATGGTCAGATACGGGTTGCAGTCCGACGGAGGCGACCGGAATTCCAGCCGCGCCATGTCGGAGTCGGACGGCACCGAGCGCACGGCGGTGGTAAAGGTGTATTCCGCCCAGGTCACGGCCTTGGGCGCCCAGGATCCCGGCGCGAGGCGACGATATGCGTTAACCGAACTTGTGCACATCGCGAAGCACTCGGGCACAACGTCGATCATCCCCGCGATAAAGCTTTTGGCCAGATCGTTCGTGCGGCCGGACGCGTCCGAGAACAGGTTCGCGCCGCTTGCCTTGTCACGCAACGACAGGGTGCAATGGCCACCGATCCCGGGATAATCGGGCCCCAGGTACGGCATGAAACTGACGGTCAGGTCGTTCCGCCTTGCCCATGAGCGGGCTGCGAGCCGGAAGAAGGCCGCGTCATCCGCCGCGCGCAAGCCGCGCGTGGCTCCAAGCGTCGCCTCGAGGCAACCGGGGCCAAGCTCAACCCCAAGACCGAAGAGGCAGACATCATATCCCATGATCTCGGCTTCCAGGTCGCGGATCAACTCGGCATGGATGGCTGCGGTTGTTCCCGACCAGCATTTGTTGTCAGGTGCGAATTTTTCGAGGTTCTCGAATCCGCGCTCGCGCACGGACATGTCGGTTTCATCGAGCAGGATCAATTCGAACTCGAACCCGGCATCGACGACATAGCCCATTGCCTCGGCTCGCTGAAGCTGACGGCGCAAGACCTGGCGAGGCATCACCTCTTCCGGTTCTCCGGCCATTTCGGCGATGATTGCGACGGCACCGGGCTCTGCCGGGTAGCGGCGAATGCTGTCGGCGTCGATCTTCTGCTGTTCGGTATAATAGGACGAACCACCGATCAAATTGTCGGCGCTGTCCCAATAGGCAACCACGTTGGCGAACCGCGGGTCCTGCGTCCATTGCAGAAACTGGTCGCGCCGCAACCGCCTTTCGCGGAAGATCGAGGCGTAGTCAAATTGGCCGACATGGACGACCTCTGCCTCATGTTCTTGCAGCAGCTTCTCAAACAATTCGACGCTCCTCGGGGTCGAAACGGATCGGCAGGGACAGAGGACCCGTATTACCACTGTCTGGCAGCCATTCGGCGGGCCCGTCCGGCACCGGGTTCCTCAACCGCTGCGCCAGCATCTTCAGTGCCTCGGACATGTCGCCACGCGCGATGGGAGAGCCGATGCAATGATGCTTGCCGCCACCGAATCCGAAATTCGGCTTGCGTTTGACGGTGATATCGAAACCGGGTTCGAAATGCGTGGGGTCAGTGGCGGCAGATTCAGAAAATAGATGGATTGTCGTGCCTTGCGGGATCGCCAAGCCCTTGTATTCGAAATCTTCCATCGCCTCGCGTGTCACCCAGGTGACCGTCGGCCGAACGCGCATCACTTCCTCAACCGCCTGACGTCCGAGGTCAGGATCGTTTCCGAGAACTTTCCACTGTTCGGGATGCTCGACAAACGTCGCCATCGCCAGGCCCAGCTGGTTGCGAGTGGTGTCTATTCCGCCAAAGATCGACAGCACGATCATGTCCAGAAGCTCTTGATCGCTGAGTGAATCCTTGTCGGCATTGGCCGAGATCAGCGCACCGATGAAATCTTCCCGAGGATGGGCGCGGCGATCTGCGACGACCTCCCGGGCAAAGTCGAAGAACCACTCTGTGGCCGCATCCACGCGAGGCTCGTCCCGAGCATAGTTTACGCCAAGCGCATAGCCCATCTCGACAGCGTGGTCGGTCAGCTCGCGCCATTGGTCGCCGGACACCCCCACAAGCGAGCAGATCACCCGCGCGGCGTAAGGCTCGGCGAAATCCGCCATGAATTCGCATTTGCCGACCGACGCAAAGTTCGAGATCAGTTCGTCACACAACGCCTGGAACTCCGGGATCAGAGAACTGACCAGTTTGGGCGCGAAGGCCGGCGCGCCCAGCTTGCGCAAACGCCGATGATCGTCGCCCTCGACATTGAGCATGATCCGCTTCCACCATTGCGACCAAAGACCGGATGTGCCGTTGTGCTCCGGCCAGCGGTAGGACCCCTGCCGCAGCGACGGGTGCATGATCATCTCTTTCATCTCTTCGTAACGCAGCACGGCCAAACCGTACGGCGTTCGGGCAAACCAACTTTCCTCGCGGGCGCGGCGTACAGCGTCGGAGCGGGTAGAGAAGTTCGGATCGGACGGATCCAGAAACGGCGCATCGTCGATTTTCGGCACTCCCATAGCATTCCCACTGTTTGTTCGGCAAGTTTAGATCAGTTCCGAATATTCGCCGGATTTTTCACTGGACACAGAATGATCTGTGTGTCACTTCGTCGCAATCGAATTAAATTCGAACCAGAAGAGGTGAAAATGCCGCTTGACCGAACAGACCGTCAAATTCTCGAATTTCTGCAGAAGGATGCTCGGTTGATGAACAAACAGCTCGCGGCCGAAGTGGGGCTTGCGCCCTCATCTGTCCATGAGCGGGTGAAGAGGCTTTGGCAGGAAGGTGCCATCGAGGGAACCGAGACCGTGGTAAACCCCAAGCGCCTTGGCTTCGGGCTTGCCGCGGTGATCTTCGTCAACATCTCGAAAGAAGGCCAGGTCAACATCAACACACTCATGGAGGACCTTGTGGCGGTTCCGGAAATCCAGAATGTGTATCTTGTCACTGGCCGGTACGACCTTGTGGTTTCGCTGATCGCGCGCGACATGGACCACCTGAAGTCCATCGCCTACCACGCGCTGACCGAGCGCATCGAGATAACTACCTACGAAACGTCGATTGCCTACGAACATAAGCGCAGCGGAATGATACCGGTCGGCCTTGACCGATAAGACCAGCGTCCTTGCACGTTATGAATAACAAGCTGGAGTTGGTAGCGATTGGGAAGAGTGGCGGGTCTGTCCGCAAGTTGTGAGTCCACCTACTAACCAATCTTGCACCTGCATCGAATGTCCGAAGTACGGGCCGCGGCCGCAGCATTCGACAGGATGGTTCAACGGCAGCTTGGTGCCATTCGGTGCCGCTGCGGGGCTCGGCGTATGACTGGTTTGTCCCGCCTTGCGTGAATTTGTCAGCACTATCGCGAATGGCGGCAATAGCTCGAATTTAGTGCAATCATTTCAGCCACTCAGCCTGATAGTCCAGAAACAATGTCCCGCTGTCCGTCATCTCGATGCGAGGGACTTGCTCGGGTTCACTCCCCTGCCCCGGCTCAACAGGATACTGGTCGAGAACTCGGTTGTAGTCCTGCGCGGCCGCGGTCGCCTCCCACCGTATCCGCGCCGAGGCGTGGTTCAGGCAATTCAGGTAATCTTCGACGTCCGAGAAGTAGCTCCGATAAGCTGATCGGATTTCCCCCGCCCCGTATCCTGCATTCGACAAATAACCTGCATCCGGGCGAACGGGCTCAATACAGATGTCACTGTACCCTAATTAATCAGAATCTGCGGATTGGACGCCCTTTCGACGGTTTCTGGGGAGTGGAAAGAATGTGGGGATCAAGCCGCGCGAAGCTGCCCTTTGCCAAGCCTTCCGTCCAGAACCGCAGCTCTGACCGTTGCCACTCGGTGTGCACCTTGCGGTGACCAGCGCATTCGGCGTTTCTTGCCCATGCGAGCATTGGCGACGTCATTGACCAAGCCTTCTGCTCGAGAAGTCGAGACCGGTTTGCCGTTGCGCCGCCGATGATCATAGTCGACCAGTGCCGCGCGATTGTATTGCAGGTAGGTTTGCAGCTCCATTGTTCGCGAAACTGCCGAAAACGCTGCGTCGTTCGTTCTGCCAAAAGTTTGGCTTCGCACGTCTAGGCCAAATCTGAACAGTGCTTCAATGGCATCAAGCGCACGAGGCGTTTGGCCATGCCATATGCGCCAGCGCAAGCTTTGAACCAGCTTCTTGACCGCAAGATCCTCAGGGTCTTTAAGCAAAGAAAGCAGGGTTTGGAATGTCGTTTCCACATGTCTGATGCGTATTGAAATATGCCACCAGTCCAGGATGTGATTGACCTCCGCACCTGTGGCGTCCCGCACCAATCTTGGTAGTGCCGGGTCGCCATCGGACAGCACTGTCACCACAGAACCCTCATGCCAACCGGCCGCTTCCAAATTTCTTCGCAGATATTCGCGCGGATTGTCCGCACCGATCACACTCAGACCAAATCGGCGTTTCTCGCGACCCCTGTTCTCGATGGAACCAACGACAATCTCAAAGTTCCGGCGTTGATCTTCTGGTCTTGATCGAACGTAGGCACTATCCAGAAACACCGTAATATCGGAAGATTTTGAGCGCTGGTCGGCTTCGGATGCCTTGAAGTGATCGTCGCTATCAAGGTCATTAGCAACTGTTGCAAGTCGATTGCGGATCGTCACATGGTTCTGCTTGGAGCATGGAGTCAGTTCATTCAGAAGCCGCGCAGCGTCCCGAAAGCTATGACGCGCCCCCAATTCCGCCTGCAATCGCCGAATCTCAGGCGTGGCTTGGTCCGGCAAAAGCCGTGTCAGAGGAGAATGCGCGACTTTCAATGTTGGAAACCCTGGGAGTCCGCACATACATATCCGAACCCGCGGTGCCTCGACGGACACCCGACCGAAGAGCGTGGCGATGTGGCGCTGGCGGCGATCATGAACTGGTAGATATGTTCCACAGAAGCGACACACGCGAGCGATTTCGCTGATCTCTTCGACTTGGTCCTGAAGAAACGCGCGCTGAATTTCTTTCAGCAGCGATTTTGCCTCGGCCAGACACAGTCCGAAGTCTTCCTCCGATGTATCAATCGTTCGGCGTTCTAAAACACAAATCTCGTGTGATCTCGTCTCGCCCCAACCAAACTCTGTCTCCAACTTGATCCTGAATTTCATCACTATGCCTCCTGTTAAAACAAAGAGACCTTAGATCAGGAACGGCTGGTATCCCCACATTCTTTCCACTCCCCGGGGGCGCGTACAGCTGCCGCAAGCAAATCAATGTCGGCTTTTGACGCGGAGCTTTCCAAAATTGTGCTTGCAGCGAAGGACCGCTTCCCGCCCTTGGCGCCGGAATCTTCCATTTATCCCGGGTATTCCGATGGGTTTCCACGTGGCGCTGTGTTTTTAATAATGTGTTATTTTCAGCGCTATAGACGCTTTAAATATGTACTTTTCAAAGAGATTCTCTTGCCTTTTCTTTGAAATTATATGATTTAGGGCGTCATGAACGCTGGAAGATCGCAAAATTTGAAGAAAGTTCTCGACTCAGTGCCCGCGGGATATCTCGTCGATGCCAACTGGCTCACAGCCCATGGCATAGCCTACGAAACCTTTCGCGACTATGTAAAACGGGGCTGGCTCGAACGCGTTCACCGCGGCGTTTTCCGCCGACCTGTTCCCAATCCGCCAGCATCAAACACCGTTGACTGGAAGGCATGCCTGATCTCGATGCAACATATCATGGGCTATGATATTCATGTCGGCGGCAAAACCGCTCTCTCACAACAGGGCTACGACCACTACCTGCGTTTGGCCAATAACGCCCCCGTCTGGATCTATGGCTACAAAATACCCAACTGGCTCACGAAGCTGTCACTCAATGCACCTATAGAAACGCGCAATACGTCGCTGTTCGCTGACCAGGAACTTGGCGTTACAAATGACGACATAAAATCTGAAAACTCCCTCCCGTGGGACTGGCAACTGCGCATGTCGGCCCCCGAACGGGCTGTCATGGAAGCCATGGACGAATTGCCGGACCATGAGAGTTTTCACAACCTCGACATGGTGTTCGAGGGCTTGACGACGCTACGACCTAAGTTGCTCTCAGCGCTCTTGCTGAGCTGCAAGAAAATAAAGGTCAGGCGCCTCTTCTTCGTTTTTGCGGATCGCCACAATCACCCCTGGCGCAAAAGACTTGATGCTGACGCCTTCAACCTCGGGACGGGGGATCGAGCATTGGTCGAAGGGGGTCGGATACATCCGCGATATCGCATCATGGTACCCGAAGAGTTCGTCACGACAGGGGCAGAAAATGGCGCGTAGGAATTATGAATCCCAGGTAGCCCTTCTCGTGCGTGTATTGCCTTACGTCGCGAAGGAAGAGATATTCGCGCTCAAGGGCGGGACAGCAATCAACCTCTTCTATCGCGATCTACCGCGACTGTCGGTTGATATCGACCTGACATATCTGCCGATCAAAGAGCGTGAACAGAGCCTCGCCGAGATCAACGAAGCCATGGATCGTATCGCTAAGTCGATCGAAAAGGGTATCAGCGGGGCGAAGGCTCAAAGAATAAAAGGAGGTGGGGGCGGCGCCACCCGTGTGCTTGCGCGTCTGGAAGGTGCAGAAGTCAAAATCGAGACCTCGCCTGTCACACGCGGCGTTGTTCATGACCCCGAAACCCGGGCGGTCTCCGACGCCGTAGCAGACGCGTTTGGCTATGCAGAAATGCAGATCGTCTCATTCGAAGATTTGTTCGGCGGTAAGCTCCACGCAGCCGTGGATCGCCAGCATCCACGCGATCTTTATGATGTAAAGCTGCTCTACGAACACGAAGGACTGACGGATGATCTGTTCCGGACTTTCTTGATCTACATCGCCTGTTCGGCACGCCCGGCACACGAATTGCTGAATCCCAACTTGATCGCCCTAGATCAACCTTATGTGCGTGAGTTCGAGGGCATGACTAAGTCAGCCGTCGGTCTGGATGACCTACTGACTACGCGCAACCAACTGATTGCGGATATCCAATCTCGCTTCGACAAACCCACCAGACAATTCTTGCTCAGTCTGCAGGATGGCGTGCCGGATTTCGCCGAAATAGATCGACCGCAAGCCGCCAATCTTCCCGCCGTGCGTTGGAAGCTTCTCAATCTGGAGCGCCTGATCCGGGACAACCCGAAAAAGCACGTCGAGCAAAGGGAAGAACTCGAGAAACTCCTAGGTCGCCTCTTCGACTGATTTAAATTCAGAGTCCGACAAATTGAAAGCGCGGGGACATTTCCGCGCCGCTTACCCGCCCTTCGTGCCGTGTTTCAGCTCGCTACCCGTCCCGATCTAGCATTAACCAATATCGCGTGTATCGGAGTTCACCTGTTCGGGTCAGAGCCCCCTTCTCTACCAGGTCTTGCAGATCCCGCGTTGCCGTGGCGCGCGATGTTCCGGTGATCGAAATATAGTTTTCCGCACTCAATCCCCCTTTGAACCCATCTGGTCCAGCTTTGAACAAACGTGAGATTACTTTGCTTTGCCGGGCGTTGAACTGATTACGATACCGGTCATAGAAATGCGTCTTGGATATGAAGAAGCCAACGTGCTCAAGAGTCACCTGCTGGGCTATAAGGACGGTCTCGGCAAACCAGACGAGCCATGGCGTGACGTCCAGCGTTTTTTGATGGCGTTCGAGTTGGTCGTAGTAAGCCTTCCGCTCTCGCTCGATCGTGAAAGCAAGTGCAATCAGGCTTGGCTGACCAATGTTTTGCGCCAGGGACTTTTCAGCCAGCGCCCTGCCCAACCGGCCATTACCGTCTTCAAAGGGGTGAATGCTCTCAAAATGCAGATGGCTCAATCCGGCCCGGATCAGTGCGCGCAACGGTTCGGGACCATCCGGTGCGGTCCGGTTGAACCAGGTTACGAACTGGTCCATTTCTCCCGGAACCTGATGTGAAGGCGGGGCTTCGAAATGCACCGTTGGGCGGTCGAGCCTGCCCGAGACGATTTGCATCGCATCCTCATGGCTCCGGTATGCTCCAATCGTTTCCAGACGCCTTTCATAGGACAGGAGCATGTCATGCCACCGAAATAGGGTGCGATGTGATAGCGGCTCCGAGTAGGTGGAGTAAACATCCACCATCATTTCAGAAACCCCCTGCTCGCGCGGTTTGGACGGATAACTGTCGGGAGCCAGCCCAAGATGCCGACGTAAGGAAGATTGCACGCTGAGCCGGTCCAGCATCTCGCCCTCAATCGCGCTGGTCTTCATCGCTTCTTCGCTTAGCAGGTCGATACGCAATTGATCTCGATCCGATGTGTTCACATGATGAACCGCTCCAAGAACTTCCCCTGAGGACAACAGGAACTGTTGCTCATATGGTTCGAGTCTTGCGACATCGTAACGAAAGGTCGGCCAGTCAGGGTTCTGCCAGTTCCACATCGTGAGGTATAAGATTCCTTTCTATAGCTCACTATTTATGGGTATGTGATTTATAGAGGTCAATCCTATAGCTCACCTTTTTCAACCCTTTCGATCCAATCATCGATTGGGCGTATAATCTGAATACGTAAATCTTGTCCTGTTTCCTCAATTTTAAGCAGCATTGGAAGTCCGCGATAGCATTGCCTTTGGGGACAGTTCTCCCTTTTCGATCTTAGCCAGTAATGAAATCAGGTAAGCCCCTGGAGACTGTATGTTCTCAGCACGTTGAAAGATGTATCCGAGAACAATGAAGCGAATAGCTGGGCCAAACGTCGATTTCATTGCATACCAGGTTTGGTCAAGCCGTAGATACTCCGCGATTTCATCCATAAGCCGATCACAGTGGTGCTGATCTTTTGCAAAGCGTAGTTCTGAGCATAGCCGTGGAAAACTGCGCTCCATTTGGTCTGGAGAAACCTGAATCTGAGAAAGTTTTTCTTTCTTAACTTCCGGATTCAAAGAGTCCTCTTTGTGCCCCTCAATTTCACTGTCACTGCCCCTCAAATTTTCTGTATATGTCTGTGTTATCTCGGAGATTTCCACAGAGATTTCTGAGAGCAGCTCGCTGAGCACATTTGCATCTGGTTTGCGACGCAGAGCATTGCGTACGGTGGTCATCAAACCCGAGATTTTGGTGTCGTCTGCTAGGAGCTCCCTTAGGCGTGCCAGAGCGGCTGAGACTTTGTCGCGGAGTACAGTGAGCTCCAGAACTCGATCAGCATGCCTCTGGGCTTCCTGGATGAACTCAACGTGCCGTTCAGACAACGGCATCAAGGAGAGCCCAGTTGCTGTGACCACCCTGCCCTGTCGATCCCGGCGCGCCCATCGCTTGCCGTTTGCGCTCAATACGCGGCGGACAAGTCCAAGCTCAACCAGCGTCGAGATATGACGCTCAACTGTCTGCACGCTGACATGCGTTCGTTTGGCGATCGCTGCATTGGAAGCGAAGCAGATGTGATGATCATCCTGGTCGGCAGCAATCTGATCTCCGCCCACAAAGGAGATCATCGCTCTCAGGACATTGAGAGTTGTGGATTTTAACCCAAGAGGTTCTCTGGCCTCTTCAACGGCGCGAAGAAGTCTCCATTTTTTGGGCGTACAACTCCCCTGCCCTGCCGTTCCCGACAAGGTTGCTCCATTTGGAGCCGATGCTGTTAGTGTTTTCATGAGATTTTGTCAGCAGACAAAGAAAACCTGTTCACCCAGAGGCGTTTTTTATTGTGTCGTGATTCGCGGGCTGTTAGGGTTTAGGTGTCTAATCTATAACCACTAGTTGGCTTTCAGCCCTCGGAGCCTCAGGTTTCGGGGGTTTCTTTTTGCTTTTCTCCTTTTTGCTCGTTGCCTCATGTAGAGTTAACAGATGTTAACTCGCTTAATCCTTGGCGCTTTCTTTGAAACGCTCGTAGGAATCTTGAATGATTTGTCCAAGGTTGTCCGAAAGCCAGCTTGTATAGGCTTCATTGTCCCCTGCCCTTTTGATGGTCATGTTCACCGCAGAATTGCTGGTCTTGATGACAACGTCGGGCGCCGGTCGGACTTCCTTTGCTGCTTTCTTAGGAGCCAAGCTGCTTAGGAGTCCGTTTAACCGATCGTCTGAATTAGCAACGTTGAGCGTCTCTAGGAGCTTCTTAGCCTTGTCTGCTGTTATCACTCCTTTCCGCAACGCATCGGCTAGAGCTGTCCATTTGGGTCGCCCAGATTTCGGTGCTGGGCCAATCATATCCCCGAGATCGTCCGGAATATCATTTGTGACTCGCTCCAACTGTGACAGCGTGTTCTTGGAAATCGCTAGGGCTGTGATCGCTTCCGAGCGGTCATATCCCTGGTTTAGAATTTCGCGTGCGAACCGGGCTCTCTCGTAATAGCTGAGGTCAACTCGGGAAGAGTTCTCCAGACCCTTTGCCTGAAGTGCTTCCTTATCATCAAGCGTCCTTACCAACGCGCGAACAGGCTGGTTTAGATACTGACAAGCTAAGATGCGTCGGCGGCCGTAGATGACCTCGAAGTGACCGTCGACTTCCTCAGAAGGACGCAACAGGACGGGAACCTGTTGGCCTCCTGCGTCTTTTATGCTTTCAGCAAGTTCCAGAACAGCTGAGTCGACGTTCGCTTCAAGGTCGGAGTTAACAGGTGTTAACTCGATCCCAAGTCTATCTTTTGGACCCCACGGCAAAATGAGTGAGGTATCTATGTCTTGGATGCCTCCGGCTCCAACACGGACCGATGCAATCGTACCGCGTGGAAGTGCTGCATTGGCGCGTTCCGTCTTCGTGGGTGGAATTGGCGGGTTTCCGGCTGCCGCTGCAATCGCTGCAGCCATGCTGGTTTTGTTTTGTTTAAGTGCCATTTCAACGGCCCCATGCGGTTTGAATCATGTTTGATACTTCGTGCCCAACGGCATCCATACTTGATCGGGCGCGGTCATAGGTCGATCTCGTCATTTCCGATCGAACGACTTCGTACATTGTCATTTTCAGCATCGCGGCATCGGCAATGGCAGTGCTTCGCAGAGCAGTTGCACCGATTACTCGATCCTGAAACAACGCCCGCATTAAGCTAACAATTTGCTGAGATGGTGTGTCTGAGGGGTCGTCCCGTGTTATGAGGAACCGGAAGTTGTCATGGATAATCGGAATCCCCGAGTTTTCAAACTCTTCTAGATATGCCGAAGTCATTTCAAGAAACTGCTGCGTAGAGGCTACGTCCAACATGCTCGGTGTCAGCGGCACGATGACAGACGTTGCCGCGAATAACCCCGCCAGCGTCAGGAAGCCCAAAGAAGGCGGGCTATCGACAATGATCACATCATAGTCTTCCTCCACCGTCTCGATTGCATTGGCGAGCCGATTATAGAAAGGGACACCTTTTCGGGCGTAGACAGCAGTTTCCGTTTCAAATTCAGACAGGATCAACTGAGCGGGGGAAAGATCCAGGCCGGGGAAGTAAGTGGCCCGAATGCACTCGGACATTGGGACCGGATCCTCGTAGCGCAAAGCATCGTAGATTGAATTTCCCTCAAACTCGATCTCAGGCTGAATTCCGCAGAACCCAGTCAGGCTGCCTTGTGGGTCAAGGTCGATAGCCAGAACGCGATAACCTTGAAGCGCAAGATAGTGACAAAGGTGAATAGCTGAGGTGGACTTTGCACTACCTCCCTTGAAATTCATGAGTTGAATGACTTGAAGCCGATCGTTGTCGCGGCGGCCAGGGAGGTATTTGCCAGGCTTTCTCGAGCTGCCTTCAAGAATCTGGCGCATCGTTTTGATTTCGGCTCCGGAGTAGAAGCGCCGGCCACTTTTGATAACTTCCGGTTCTGGAAGAGAGCCCTCAGCATGGCCCTTTCGCAAGTATTGACCGGTCGTGCCAAATAGGTCAGCCACCTCTGTCGCACTGAAGAGGCGAAGTGTCTTTGACAACTCTGGAGAATAGGCCTGAGTTAAGTGGGTAGTCAGTGCAACTTGTAGACGATCGGAAATTTCACGTGTAACGTGAGACTGCGTCGTCGCAGCAATGGGTGTGGTCTGTAGCATAGTTGCAGTTTTCCTGCTCATTTTTGTTTGGTTGCGCAACTTGAGTACATTTAGGCACTCGTATTCCGATTCATGTCAAGAGAAAAATCAATAACTTGTGGGTCGCTGCGAGACCTGCACAAGCGTGCTGAAGTTAACAGCTGTTAACTCACGCCTCTGCTGAGCGCTTGAGAAGCGCTTGGAGGTTGCATCGTACCGGTAAGAATTCAGATTCCGAGCCAGTATTTTTAAGGATGATTGACCTCAGGTGCATTGTTGCTTCTTTGAGTCCTGCAAAGCGTACAATCTTATCTAATCTTCAGAAAAGTAACTAATCGAATGCAATGCTTCACGTCGCTCCAATACTGAATGCGCGGATTTACCTGACAAACGTTGATTATCTTTTGACGTAACAGGGCAGGGCGGGTGGGGTTCGAGTAACAGGATCTTTGCGCCAAAAAGATACTGATGTGGTTCTGTTGCCGATG